>WLTJ01000189.1 GCA_009705435.1 Actinomycetota bacterium
AAAATACGAGTGGTAGTTGATAGGGTTTATCCCGCTACTTGGCCCCATCGTCTAGTGGCCTAGGACACCACCCTCTCAAGGTGGCGGCACGGGTTCGAATCCCGTTGGGGCTGCTCAGTCGGTATTCCAATACCAGTTTGCGAACTAAGAGTCGATTGTTAGTTTTCTGGTTTTGGGGTTGAGGGTGAGTTTCCATCCGCCTTCGTGGGCGGCGTGGTGGTGTTGTGAGCAGAGCGGCACCATGTTGTTGAGGTCGGTGGGGCCACCGTTTTCCCAGTATTCGATGTGGTGGATGTTGCAGTGATCAAATGGCACTTCGCAGTCTGGGATTGCACAGTGTCGGTAGATCGCTTCGAGTGCTCGTCGTTGATGCACTGTCGCTAATCGTTTTGATCGGCCGACATCGATCGGGACTGATCGGCCATCGAGAACTATTGGCAAGATTTCTGCCTCACAAGCGAGTCTTCGTACTGTTTCGACGGGTAGGTCCGCTCCTAGAGCGGTGCGGCATGTGCCGCCGGCATGTAAACCGTTTTTTAGTGTCTCTAGATCGATGTGGACGACAACTTCGGCGCGCACGGTCATGTCGGTGTCGGTGTGATGTGCGCCGTTGATGAGCGCGATGAGGGCTTTGGCTTGGCGGTGATCGTTTGGTTCAATCCACGGCATCACGTCAACGGGGACAGTTTTGTCTCCTGAGTGGAACATTGCTTCGACTAGGCGTCCGATCTTAGATTTCAGGATTGACCCACTGATCGGATCAAATCTGCCGCGAACTGTCACACAACCATCAGTTTCGGTGCGGATCGTGAAGAAGGTTTCTCGTTGTTGGCGTTCAAAGGTGGATAGACCGTCGTCGGTGACAACAGATTTAGCGGTCTCGGTCACTAAATGGCTGAAGTCAGATGCCGACATCGTCGTTGACGCTTCAACGAGTTCGGGGAGATGCGCCAAGAAAGCTTCACGTTCCACGCCAGCGATCTTGAGTCCGCGTCCGAGAGCATCAACATGCGCGGCCGTCGTGTCACCAGACGCCAACACGGCACCCATGTCGGGGGCTACTTCGGTGACGAGACCGCGGGCGATAATGGTTCGGGCTTCACGTGATGTGAGTCCCCCATGAGCGACAAGTTCACGTTCAGGGATCACATACGCAGGCGAGACCGGGTCATGTAACAGTGAAACCATGCGTGCACTCAAGGCCAGTTTCTCGGCATCAAGTTTGGCTTGCAGCGAACACACTTCAGACAAACGACGACGCACCTGATCGATTGTCATAGCGCAAACCTCGACTGCTTTCACCACAACAGTTGAACCGTTCCACTCAAACCCAAACCTCACAACAACCCCGATTTCATTGACGAATCGCAACCTAATCGCTACGAACGTATGTTCAAAAGATACCCACGGGGTGTTACAGAGATAACGAAATCAAAAGACTTTCTAAAACATTTTGTAGTAATTTTTGATTTGATTTTCGTAGATTGAGACTCTGCTATTAATCAATAGCGAGTGATGCGGATACTCGTTCCAAGCGGCGCACGTCTTTGTTGAACAGTGATCCGACAGCCATCACGACGGCGATTGTTCCAGCGATATATAATGTGGTGCTGGTACCGATCCATTGCGCCATCGGCCCCGCAAGGAACAACCCAAACGGCGCAAAGAGGTTTGTTCCCATCGCATCGTAAGCACTTACACGCGACAATGCTTCTTCGGGCACATGTGTTTGAAACATCGTCATCCACATCACAAAAAACAGGTCCAAAGCGATACCTGAGATGAAAGCCAAAATCATCAATGAAAAAATGGGCAATGGCACTGCGGCGCCGAGCATCCACACGCCAACGACGGGCATTCCGCCCATAGCGACGATCAGCGGATGTTTAGGTTTGATGCGCAACGAAACTAGTACTCCACAGACACTTCCAGCACCAAAGGCAAACAACATCAGTCCCATATCTCGCGCCCCACCGAGTGCTTCTTTCATCTGAACTGGAGCAAGTACTCCCAAGAATCCCTCAAAGCACATATTGATAAATGCAAAACAGATCACAATCACGACGATCCATTTACGTGAATAGAACTCCGACCAACCTTGACGTAGTTGCGAGATCATGGTCGGATGTTTGTCGATCGCTCCGGTTTGCATCTTTGTTGGCAACTGCAGTTGCAGGACCAAGATGCCGGCAACGAGAAAAGTTGCCCCATCACCGATAATCGCCCAGCCTGGTCCGGCGGTGCTGACAATGCCGGCACCCATAGTCGCTCCGAGGGTGAAACCGATGTTTGCGCCAAGTCCGACGAGAGAGTTAGCGGCCTGCAAATGTTCGCTTGGAACAACTTCGGGAAGCAGTCCAGCAAATGCCGGCCACCACAACGCGTTCAAAATTCCAAAAACAAAAGCATTCACACAGAGCAATGGAACCGTGGCGTGATCGGTCAGAAATAAAATGCCACTTGTTGCCACTACAAAACTTCCGATGATGTCAGTAACGCCAACGACTCGAGCACGACCCATGCGGTCAGCGACAACACCACCAAGTAATAGGAAGAGGACAATCGGCACCATGTGCGAGGCCGTGACCCAACTCAGCGATGAGGCATTACTTCCGGGAAGAGACAAGACGCCAAAGGCCATAGCGATGGGGGACATCCCATTGCCGATATTGGATAACGTGCGCGCCACGATCAGGATGCGGAATCGCTTGATAGTCCAGAGGGTTTTGAGGTCTTTAAGCATGATGATCCCTCACGACACTAGTGATCTCCACCATGATTCGGTGACGACAAGAATTTTACCCGAATGATTTGGACCGTTGCCACCACCTCAGTACTCGTGGCAGTCGTCATCACTCAATTGATCGGTCTTGTTGAGCGTTTGGTGGACCGACGGGTTTAACTCCGGCGGGCATCCTCACCTATTGTGGTGTAGATGATTAGCGAGATGTTCACGGTTCCACAGGGCCGTCGAATTTACGGAATGCAGTTGCCAGTGCAGGCGCAGAGTGCTTATTTCGTAGCCGATTGGGAGCGAACGGCTGGACCGCACGAACTCGCGATGTTGGCCAAAGCGTGTGATGAGAGTGGATTTTCCTACGTTGGGGTATGCGATCATGTGGCTCTCCCCGAATCGGTGGCAGGGGGAATGGGCACTCATTGGGCTGACCCGATTGCCACCTTGAGTTGGATCGCCGGAATGACCAGCAGAGTGGGCCTGCTCTCTCACGTTTATGTTTTGCCCTATCGCAATCCACGCATTGCAGCCAAGCAGTTCGCCACTCTTGATCATCTCAGTGATGGTCGTGCGTTCATTGGTATTGGCGCTGGTCATGCTCAAGCGGAGTTTGAACTTCTTGGTATCGATTTTCATAATCGTGGGAAAGCTCTAGATACCGGAATACCTGAATTGGCAATGCTGCTCGAGAATGAATTTGTGAATGGCTTTGGTGCTCGTCCGCTTCCCACTCAGTCACCTCGTCCTCCGATCTGGGTCGCAGGATCTAGCCCAGCGGCTATCAAGCGCGCTGCGCGACTGGGTGATGGATGGTTACCCCAGGGTCCATCTGATGCGAGCATGATCGACATCCTCAACGAGGAATGGGTTCGTATCGGACGTCATGTGGAAAATTTCATGATTGGCCACATCACCCCCTTTTTGTATATCGGCAAGCCAACATTTGATGTTGGTGAGGGGACGCTGACTGGTTCAGCGCAATCAATCGCCGAGAGAATTCTCGCTGGTACTGCCAGTGGGGTCAATCAATTGCAGGTTCGATTCAAAGCCCAAAGCTGTCAGGAACTATGTGACCAGATTGCGGTCTTTGCCGCTGAGGTTGCTCCATTTCTCACCACTATCTAATTACCCCCCGTCACTAGGAATCATAGGAGAGAACAATGTTGTCAAATCTAGATGACTTCCCAATCCACCAAACATCTGAACCGATGCGCCATGTCGCAACGAGCGATCGCAACTTTTATGATCGCTATTACTTCAACGGATTCAATCACGACGGAACAGTGATGTTCGTCTGTGGTTTGGGTGTGTATCCAAACTTAGGGGTCATTGACGCTTATCTTTTGGTGTTCCATGAGGGTCAGCAGCGTGTGGTGCGAGCATCGGG
>WLTJ01000019.1 GCA_009705435.1 Actinomycetota bacterium
AACCCCGACAAACTCACGCAAGGTGAGCGTTCGGCGAGTACCAGTAATCGCAACTTTGAAGGTCGCCAAGGCCGTGGTGGACGCACCCACTTGGTATCTCCAGAAGTTGCGGCCGCAACTGCCGTTGCAGGTACTTTCGCAACCCCATCAGATTTAGATTCAGGCAGATTCAACGTGAAGGAAAATTCATGAAAAGTGTTCGCATTCTCACAGGTACCGGAATTCCCTTACGTCGCAGCGACGTTGATACAGACCAAATCATTCCGGCCGATTGGTTGAAGCGCGTTGAACGCACCGGATTTGAAGCCGGTCTTTTTGCCACATGGCGCGACGATCGCAGTTTTGTATTGAACGATGAGCGATATGTTTCGGCCACGATTCTGGTCGCTGGTCCATCGTTTGGTGTCGGTTCAAGCCGCGAACATGCAGTGTGGGCGATTCAGCAATACGGATTTGAAGCAGTGATCGCACCGAGTTTCAGTGATATCTTCCGCAACAACTGCACCAAAAATGGTTTGGCTCCTGTGGCGTTGGCACTTGATGCGGTGGAAAAGATTTGGGCAGCCATTGAGGCTGACGCGGCAACAGAAATCGTTATCGATATGGAGCGCCTCACAGTCGAAGTGGCGAGCATTAATCTCACCGCCTCATTTCCTATGGAGCCGCAAAATCAGCACCGTTTCTTGAACGGTCTCGATGACATCGGAATCACGATGAGTCACTCTGAGGAGATCACCTCCTTCGAGTCGACCCGCCCATCCTGGCTCACCAACTAATGTTGTGGTTAGTCGGCTTGGAAGTCGGCGAGATTGGCCAGCATCGGATTGTTGCTGAACACTTCAATTGAATTCGTAATCGGCATCCGCATCGTTCGCTGAAGAATTGTTACTTGAGTGTGCTGGTTATATTCCGCCAAAGTCACAGCCCAACCATCACGTCCTGCACGAGCAGTTCGTCCAGAACGGTGCAAGTAATCCTTATTGTCCTTAGCAGGCTCGTAATGAATCACGACAGCAATGTCATCAATATCAATGCCACGAGCCGCCACATCAGTCGCAACGAGAACACTCAGCGAACCTTCGGCAAAACGACGCATCGCTTTTTCGCGCGCAGGCTGTGCCAGGTCCCCATGAATTGCCGCAGCATTAACCCCTAGACCAACCAAGTTGTCTGTGACGCGATCACAAGTACGTTTTGTTTGACAGAAAACAACTGTCTTGCCAGCGCCACGCGCAATGGCGGCCACAACTTTCTCTTTATCCATGTGATGCACAGCGAGCCACAGATGATGCATCGTTCCCACAGTGTCAGTGGCGGCATCAATGGCCACCTCAACCGGATTAGTCATGAACTGACGGATCAAGTGACCGACATCGCCGTCCAAAGTGGCGGAGAACAACATCGTCTGATTGCGTCCGGTGCAACGGCGCAATACCCACTCAACTTGCGGTGTGAATCCATCGTCAGCCATACGGTCGGCTTCATCAAGTACAACTACTTCCACGGCGGAGAGATCAATTTCATTTGACTTTAAAAGGTCGATCAAGCGCAACGGCGTGGCAACAACGATTTCAATTCCTTTGGCCATGTGTTCAACCTGCTGATGACGACTTGCGCCGCCGTAGACAGCCAACACATGACGACCAGAGTGGCTCGCCAGAGGTTCGAGAACTTCAGCAACCTGAACCGCCAACTCACGGGTCGGCACCAACACCAAGCCAAGAGGTTTCATCGGCTCGGCTTTCTTAGAAATGCGCGACAACATCGGCACACCAAAGGCCAATGTTTTACCCGATCCAGTTTTTGCCCGACCACACACATCGTGGCCTTGCATCGCAACTGGAATGGCCTCAATCTGAATCGCAAACGGATTGGCGAAGCCAGCTGCGGCGAGACCAGCATCAACCTCAGGCGGGACGCCGAGCTTGGCGAAACCGGTAGGAGTTTCGACTGGCGGGAGAACGTTAAAACTGGTTAAAGGTTGCGCGGGGCCGGAAACTTCTTCTTGTCCGGCGGAACCTGGCGGACGACGCTTGTTCCGTGGCGCTCCCTTGCGGGGGGCAAATTCACTCATGTTGAGTGCAAGGGTATCTCCCAAGCGAGCCATATCGGGCTTTATCGGCCCTCGTTAATGAGCCAAGTGGCTCAGATTGCCTACTCTTTATGTCATGCGTGTTCCTCTCACCATTGTTGATCACATCCGCCGAGCCGAGCTTTTGTACCCCGATCGGATCGCCGTCGTGGATGAACCCGACCAGCCCGCTGAGTCGTGGGGCTCTCTCACCTACCGCCAAGTGGCCGAGCGGGCGCGGGCCCAAGCGGCTGGTCTCGACGCTCTTGGCATCGCCGTCGGCGAGCGCGTGGCGATGATCTCGCACAACTCGGCCCGCCTACTGACGGCCTTCTTCGGTGTCTCGGGATCTGGACGAATTTTGGTTCCCATCAACTTTCGTCTGGCAGCAGAAGAGGTCAAGTACATCATCGAGCATTCAGGAGCGCGGGTGTTGTTGGTCGACCCCGAACTTGAACAGGCGATGGCCGACGTTGAATGCGAATTCAAATTTGTGATCGGTGCCAAGTCCGATAGCGCGCTGCTTCGCTTCGACATTGAGCCGAAATCATGGGCTCCCGACGAAGATGCGACCGCCACAATCAACTACACCAGTGGCACGACTGCACGCCCGAAGGGCGTTCAACTCACGCATCGCAACCTGTGGCTGAATTCGGCCACATTCGGTTGGCAGATAGGTGTCAATGATCGCGATGTCTATCTGCATACCTTGCCGCAGTTCCATTGCAATGGTTGGGGAATGGTCTACGCCGTCACGGGCATGGGCGGGCGACACATCATCTTGCGCAAAGTTGATGGTGCGGAAATTTTACGACGCATCGAAGAACACGGAGTGACGATGCTTTGCGGCGCTCCCGCCGTGGTGAACATGGTTCTTGAAGCTGCCGCCTCATGGGACGGGCCAGTTCCTGGGCAAGGTCGCGTGCGCATGGTCGTAGCCGGCGCTCCCCCGCCTACGAAAACGATTGAACGCATGGAGACAGAATTGGGTTGGGAGTTTGTGCAACTGTACGGCTTAACGGAAACATCTCCATTCCTCACTATGAATCGCACACGCGAGGAATTTGATTCACTTACTCCTGCCGAGCGCGCCCAGAAATTATCTCGGGCAGGTTCACCGGCATTGGGTGTTGAGTTGCAGATTTCCGAACAGGGAGAAATTCTTGCTCGTGGCAATGTGATCATGGAGGGCTATTGGGATCAACCAACTGCAACAGCCGATGCGATTCGCACTGTCGGCGATGGTCCAGATGCCACCGAGTGGTTCCACACCGGTGACGGAGGAATCATTGATGAGGAAAACTACTTGGCAATCAGCGACCGTAAAAAAGATGTCATCATCTCTGGCGGAGAAAATGTTTCCTCCATTGAAGTTGAAGACGCCGTTTTCGGACACCCTGAAGTCAATGAGGTCGCAGTCATTGGCGTTCCTGATGAAAAGTGGGGCGAACTAGTCATGGCTCTCGTGGTGAAGAGTCCAGGGTCAACGCTGACTGAAGACGAACTGATTGCTTACGTTAAGACCAAGTTGGCTGGCTACAAATGTCCGAAACGCATTGAATTTCGTAGTGAACTTGCACGAACGGCTACGGGCAAACTTCAAAAGTTCAAACTACGTGAGCCTTACTGGGTGGGCCACACTCGACAAGTCAATTAGTTGCCGCTACTTCATACCGCGCATTGCGGTGTGACTGTCTCGTTGATCCAAGAACCACTGATAGGTACTGGCGAGTCCACTGTCAAGGCTGTAACTCTGCGACCAGCCAAGGTTCTTTAAGCGCGTCACATCCAAAACTTTTCTTGGTGTCCCATCAGGCTTAGACGTGTCGAATCTCAACTCGGCTGCGGGATACACAACTTGTCGAACCTTTTCCGCTAATTCACGAATACTTAAGTCCACGCCAGTGCCAACATTGATGTGCATCTCATCGCTGTAGTTCTCCATCAAGAAGAGGCAAGCATCAGCCAGATCATCAACGTGCAAGAACTCACGCATCGCGCTCCCTGTTCCCCAAATCTCAACTTCTTTGCCAGCACTTTGTTTGGCGTCGTGGAACTTACGAATCAAAGCAGGTAACACATGACTTGATGTGAGATCAAAGTTGTCTTCGGGCCCATACAAGTTGGTCGGCATCGCAGAAATAAAATCACAGCCGTATTGCTGACGATACGCCTGGCATAACTTGATACCCGCAATCTTGGCGACGGCATACCACTCGTTAGTGGACTCAAGAGGGCCCGTCAAGAGTTGTTCTTCGGTGATTGGTTGGGTGGCATCACGCGGGTAAATACATGAGCTTCCGAGATATAAAAGTTTGCTCACCTTGGCTTGATGACTGGCCTCAACCACTGTCCCATGAATCATCAAGTTGTCGTAGATGAACTCGGCTGGACGCGTACTATTGGCCAAAATGCCACCCACGGTTCCAGCAACCAAAAAGACATACTCGGGACGATTGTTGGCGAACCACGTATTCACCGCACCCTGATCACGTAGATCAAGTTCCGCTCGGGTCGCGGTCAGGATATTCGTGAATCCCCCACCAGTCAGCCGGCGCATCAAGGCACTGCCCACCAACCCCCCATGTCCAGCCACATAAATTCGAGCATTTTTGGCCATTGGCTGAAACATCAGGTCACCTCAGCCGAAATCGTACTCGTCAATCGACTAAGGCTTGGTGTACCAACTGCTTGAGTTGACGACTAAAGGTGTGTGGCGACATCATCAGTTGAGTCATAAAGGTCACCGTTAAATCCTCGACTGGGTCAACCCAATAGAAAGTTGCCGCGGCCCCACCCCAACCAAAGTCACCGAATGAACCTGCTGTCTTGGTGGCGACAGGGTCAATGGTGACACTGACGCCGAGACCAAAACCGATTCCGTCGTAGTCATTGGCAGCACCTAACGGGCGACCGAAGGACGTGAGATCGGCATCTTCCGGAAGATGATTGCTTCCCATGTATTCAACGGTGCGCGACGAGAGAAGTCGCTGACCGTTGAATTCGCCACCACCGCGGAGCATCTCAGCAAATCGCACATAGTCACCCATTGTGGAAACAAGACCACCACCACCGCCATCAGCAGCCGGCATCTTATGAGTTCCACGATCAACAGCATCAGCACGAGTGGCTAATCGTGTTTTTGCATGAGCCGAGTACAAGGCAGCCAAGCGATCCTGCTTTTCATCTGGACAATAAAATGCAGTGTCGCTCATGCCGAGGGGCGTGAAAATTCTTTGCTTCAGGAAATCGCCAAGACGTTGCCCACTAATCACTTCAACGACACGTCCCAAAACATCAATAGATGTTGAGTAATTCCACTCACTTCCTGGCTGAAACAACAACGGCTGGCGAGCCAGAAGGGAACACACTCCAGCCAAATCCAACTCGCGCGGAAAACCCCATTCCATTCCTGCACGGCGATACAACTCATCGACGGGATGTTGATACATAAATCCGTATGTCAGGCCGGCAGTATGAGTGAAAAGATGCCACATCTCCATGGCCTTTGTTTGCGGACCTAAAACTGGTCGCAGAAATGATCCACCCTCAAATACTTTTGATTCGCCGAATTCGGGAATGAACTTGGAGACCGGATCAGTGAGTTCAAACAATCCTTCTTCCCACAACATCAATGCGGCCACTGCGGTGATCGGTTTGGTCATCGAGAAAATTCGGTAAATCGTGTCATCGGCGATTGGCTTTGACGACTCACGATCGGCCAAGCCTCCACTAGCCGAATGGGCCACCTTGCCCTCACGAGCCACGGTCACAGCCCAACCAGATAACAAATCCTCGTCAACATATTTTTTAAAATGTTTATTGAGGTTCATTAAGCGTTCGGCGCTCATGCCGACTTCGCTGGCGTCAACTATCGGCAATCCGTGGCTGGTTTTCTGTGACATAACTAGACCCTACGCAAGGTCAAAGTCAGCGCAACTAGTGAAGTGACCTAGTCCTAGAAAAGTCAACGACCCAGAGGCGAGCGGTGGAGCTCGAGCCATCCAGGTCGTTGGTGCCGCCTGTGTGGGAGCGGCGAACAAAACCTAGCACTCGCTCATCACCCCTTTTTAAAAACCTTATGAGGGGTCCGCTTGCTGGGTTTCAATTTCTCGACGGACCTCATCCATATCTAGCTCCAATGCCTTGGCGACTAAGTCTTCAAGAGCATGCTGAGGCAGAGCACCGGGCTGATTGAAAATCAGAATGCCCTGGCGAAAGATCATCAATGTCGGAATCGATTGGATGCCAAAGGACCCAGCCAACTCTTGTTCGGCCTCGGTATCGACTTTGCCGAAGACCCCAGCCGGATTCTTTTGCGCTACTGCTTCGAAGATCGGAGCAAACTGGCGACACGGTCCACACCAGGCGGCCCAAAAATCAACTAAAACGAGGTCATTTGCCTCAATCACTGAAGCGAAGTTCTCGCCTGAGAGTTCTACTGCTGTGCCCATCGCGGGTCCTCCATTTTCTTCGTGAATGTCTCAGCAAGATTCTCACGGACTACTGGGTGAACACCTAGCGCACGCTGGGGATTCTTTCGTGAGTGTAGCGTATGTCACATAGACGAAAAATATGCCCAAAAGCATAGACATTGACCTCAAATGTCTATAGGTTCCCGCAGTCCGTTTCTTTACGGCCCAACAAGCAGAGTGATAATCACACCCCAACAACAAGACGAAACCCGGGAGGTCCGACCAATGAGTAACAACTCGACCCCTAGCACTCAACAGAGTATGAATACCGTGAGTACCGTCGATTTTTCACCCGAACAGGCCTACCCAGGCAAGGGTCTTGCCTATGACTGGCGCAGCGTTATCGCTGAGGTCGAGTCGGCGCTGCTTGATGCAGAACTTGCCAGCTTGACCTCCGTCTACAGCGACTGAGAACACCCAGGCCCCCTCGACGGGCCCCGTGGCCACAATTGGCCACAACAGACTTTGTGACTAACCGTTGCGCGCTTCGTCGCGTTTGGGTAGCGTCCCAAGTGTGAGCAACTTGATCGGCCTCCTTCTTACGTAGGGTGAGCGCCCCATAACGCGTTCGCCAAAGCCCCGTGCGCACCAGCGCCGGGGTTTTTTCATTTCTCCGACGATCCCCACCCATAGCCCTAACCGATCTTCACTCCCACCACATAAAGATGTTTCCTACAACTGGAGCGCCATGAATACTCAAAACCCATCTCAGTTCGTCAATGCCGGCCAAAACCGGATGGCATTTTCCAAGTATCAGCCATTCATTCCGATCGTGCTCAAAGATCGCACTTGGCCTGACACCATGATTTCCAAGGCACCGCTGTGGTGTTCAGTTGACCTGCGCGATGGCAATCAGGCCTTGATCGACCCGATGGACCCCGAACGTAAGCGTCGCATGTTCGAAGTTCTATGCAAGATCGGGTTCACGGAGATTGAAGTTGGATTCCCTTCGGCGAGCCAGCCCGACTTTGATTTCGTGCGCCAGTTAATCGAAGAGAACTTGGTTCCCGACAATGTGATTATTCAAGTTCTCGTTCAAAGCCGCGATGAGTTAATCGAACGCACCTACGAATCATTGCAGGGTGTCAAACAGGCCATCGTGCACTTCTACAACTCAACGAATCCGTTGCAACGTGATGTCGTTTTCGGTTTGGACAAAGAAGGCATCAAAGACATTGCCGTACGCGCTGCGAGCAAATGTAAAGAACTTGAGAGCACATTGGTTGGTTCGTATATTCGCTACGAATATTCACCAGAGAGTTTTACTCTGACCGAACCCGAATATGCCATTGAGGTCTGCGAAGCAGTGATGGACGTCATTCAACCGACTCCTGAAAAGCCCTTAATCCTCAATCTGCCGGCAACGATTGAGTGCTATAGCCCCAATGTTTACGGCGATGTCATTGAGTGGTTCTGTCGCACCATCAAAAACCGCGATTGCGTGATTGTCAGTTTGCACCCACACAACGATCGTGGGTGCGCAGTGGCCGCCGCAGAATTCGGAGTAATGGCTGGAGCGGACCGTGTCGAAGGAACCCTATTCGGCAACGGTGAGCGCACCGGAAATGTTGACATCATCAACTTGGCGATGAACCTCTTCGTCAATGGTGTTGATCCCGAGTTGGACATCACCGATATCGATTCATTACGCAGAACGGCAGAATATTGCAACCGTCTTCCTGTGCATCCTCGGCACCCTTACGTGGGTGATTTGGTCTACACCGCATTTAGCGGCAGCCATCAAGACGCGATCAAAAAGGGATTCGAAAAACTGCCAGCCGATTACGACAAATGGGGCGTGCCCTACTTACCTCTTGATCCCAAGCATCTTGGTCGCACCTACGAGGCTGTGATTCGCGTCAATAGTCAGAGTGGCAAGGGTGGAGTGGCCTACGTCATGAAGTCTGAACACGGCTTTGAATTGCCGCGTCGTCTGCAGATTGAGTTTTCAAAAAACATTCAGCACATCACCGAGGATCTCGGCACTGAGATCAGTCCGATCACGATGTGGACGGCTTTCCAAGATGAGTATCTCAGCGAGGCCCCACGCTTCGTCTTAGAGAGCCATGAGATGCGCAGCGTGTCAAGCGGTGGCGGTCGCACCACGATCACTGCACAACTCGTGATTGACGGCCAGCACCGCACAATCAGCGGTGAAGGTAACGGACCCATTGACGCCTTTGTCGCTGCTATGCGTACTGGTCTCGAAGCCCACATCGATGTCGTGGATTATGCCGAACATGCAATTGGTAAGGGATCTGAAGCACGCGCCGTGGCCTATGTTGAAACAATCAACGAAGCGGGTGACGTGTTGTGGGGCGTCGGCACCGATGAAAACACCGTGACGGCCTCATTGCGAGCCGTACTCTCGGCTCACGAACGCCATACCGCAGCCATCGCCGACTAAGGTTTAAACAGTTTTAGAGTGCGCTTACAGCCAAGGAGATAACACTATGAAGGTTTCAGTTGACTACGACATCTGTGCATCAACAGGATCGTGTATGCAAGTCTGCCCAGAAGTTTTTGAGGTCCGTAGCGACGGATACCTCTATGTTCTCTTGGAGAACCCAGGCGAAGAGTTGCGCGAAAAAGTTGAGCAGGCTGCAGATCTCTGTCCAACAGCCGCGATCACGGTTGAAGGCTGAGTTCGCTTCGTGGGATTCCACGACAAACTGACCACAGCATGGGCTCGTAGCGGCTCACTGCTATGCGTTGGGCTTGATCCTGATCCAGCGAAGATTCCTCCTCATCTAGCCAACGATCCAGAAGCGATCTTTCGCTTTTGTGCCGAGATTGCTGATGCCACCGCAGATGTGGCCTGTGCCTTCAAACCGCAAATCGCATATTTCTCGGCCATTGGAGCAGAACAACAACTAGAGAAGTTGTGTGCTCACATTCGTCAGCAACATCCGCAGGTGGTGTTGATCCTCGATGCCAAACGCGGTGATATTGGGCCCACTGCAGAGCGTTATGCGCACGAGGCATTTGTGCGTTATCAAGCAGATGCGGTGACCGTCAATCCCTACCTCGGCACTGATTCTCTTGAACCCTTCTTGGAACACTCCGGCAAGGGAGTGATCGTGCTCTGTCGCACTTCGAATCCTGGTAGCGGAGATCTGCAGATGCTGGACACTGGCAGTGGACCTCTATATCAACAGGTAGCGCAGATGGCCAATGATCGTTGGAGCAAAATGGGCGAGATCGCCCTTGTGGTGGGTGCCACCTACCCAACCGAATTGGCCAATGTGCGCAACATCGTCGGCGACATGCCGCTGTTAGTACCCGGCATTGGCGCTCAGGGCGGAGATGTTGCGGCAACTGTCGCCGCCGGTATTGATTCGCACGGCACTGGGATGATGATCAACTCATCGCGCGCAATCTTGTACGCCTCAAACGGACATGATTTTGCGGCCGAGGCGCGACGCGTAGCCATTGCCACGCGCGATGAAATTGCTCAGGCTGTTAAAGCGTGAACGCTGATAATTCCAGGCGCTGCCCGCAACTCAGCCAAGACTGAATCTAGAACCGCTCCCGACGTAGCAATAACCATTAACGCCGAACCCGCCGTTGGGCTTCGACCGACATCCATATTGTTGATGTTCACGCCCGCATTTCCGAGCAAGGTTCCCACAACACCAATGACACCTGGTCGGTCGTCGTTACGTACCACCAACATGTTGGCGGCGGGTGGAACATCAGTGGCGTGATCTTCAATCATCACCAAACGTGCCTCACTATTGCGACCTGTCAGGGTGGCAGAAATACTGTGACCCTCTGTACGCAGAGTGATCAGATTGACAAAGTTGTGCGAATCACGTGCGGACGTTTCACGCACTTCGACACCGGCGTTCTTCGCAAGTTGGGGAGCATTGACATACGAAACTGGCTCATCGCTCAACGCACCGAAGAAACCCTTGAGAGCGCTCAATGTCAAAATGCGATTGTCGTATTGGCCAATTTCACCTTCAGCAATGATTTCCAGTTGCTGTGGCATGCCTCCGACAAGGGCCGCAAACAAACGACCAAGGCGCTCGGCGAGAGGTAAGTACGGACGCAGCGTTTCGTTGGCTTCCGCCGCTGAAACATTGACTGCAAACGGCACGAAATCGCCCGCTAAAGCCAACTTGACCATATCGGCGATGGTGTCACCGGCTTTATCTTGCGCTTCGCGAGTGCTGGCTCCAAGGTGCGGCGTCACAACAACATTGTCAAGAGCGAACAATGGACTGTCTGTGCATGGCTCAACATCAAAGACGTCTAACGCTGCTCCAGCGATTTGACCCGAGCGAACTGCATCAGCGAGGGCTGCTTCATCAACGATGCCACCACGAGCCACGTTGATGACGCGCAGATTTGGTTTTGCTTTAGCCAAAATCTCGCGACCGATAATTCCTTTAGTCTCTTTGTTCTTCGGCAAGTGCACGGTGATGAAATCACTTTGGGCAATCACTTCGTCAAGACTCAACATTTCAACGCTCATCTGACGAGCGCGCTCTTCGGAGACGAACGGATCGTAAGCCACGAGTCGCATGCCAAATGCAAGAGCGCGTTGCGCAACCAACTTTCCGATACGACCGAGACCAATGACCCCGAGGGTTTTGTCGGCGAGTTCGACGCCTTCCCATTTACTGCGTTCCCAACGACCTGCTTTGAGAGCAGCATGAGCCTGGGGCACATTGCGCGCTGAGGCCATCAGCAATGCCATGGTGTGCTCGGCGGCAGAAACAATGTTGCTCTGTGGAGCGTTGACAACCATCACGCCACGTCGGGTCGCTGCTTCAACATCCACATTGTCAAGACCGATACCTGCACGACCAACCACGATCAACTCATCGGCATGTTCTAGAGCCTCTGCGGTCACCTGTGTGGCTGAACGAATGATCAGCGCATGAGCCCCTTTGAGAGCCACTAAGAGTGTCTCAGGAGTGAGATCCAATTGAACATCAACGGTATGCCCAGCGGCCCGGAGACGGTCAAGACCACCATCGGCGATTTCTTCGGAGACAAGTATGCGTGCCATAGGTATCCATCATGTTGGTCTCTGAGAGCACTTACTGACGAACGCATTTGACATTTCGTTCAAAACTCTCGTCACAGGGGGTTTCTTGTCACCCTCTAGGCTCATTTCATGACCTCAACGACCATTCGTCCCCTCACTGGACTTGACGACATGGATAATCTGCGTTCGACGGCCCAAGCAGTCTGGGGATCGGGAGCGGACGACATGGTCAGTTCGGATTATCTGATGGCCCTAGCGCATTGTGGGGGCTATATCGCCGGCGCATATTCACCCGATGGCTCGATGATCGGATGTTCATTTGGAATGTTGGCTCGCCATCGCGGAGATTGGTGTTTGCATTCGCACATCACTGGAGTGTTGCCTGGCATGCAAAATACAGGCATCGGCACCCTCATCAAACAACATCAGCGAGAGTGGGCCATTGACAACGACTTGTCCGCTATTACTTGGACTTTCGACCCGCTAGTGCGACGCAATGCCTGGTTCAATATTGCCCACTTAGGTGCCGAAGCAGTTGAGTTTCATGAGAATTTTTACGGACCTCTGAATGATGACATCAACGGCGACGATGAGACTGACCGACTTCTCGCGCGGTGGGACATTCGGCCCTCACGGAGACAACCTGCCCCGAATGCGCTTTCATTACTGATCCCAACTCCACCCGATATTGTGACCCTGCGAACTACTGATCCTGAGGGAGCACGCCAATGGCGACGTACCATGCGAGAGCAACTCAGTGGCGCTTTGATCACCCACGAGATTTGCAGTTTTACCAGCGATGGTTCATATGTTCTGAGTCCGAAAGATAAGTGATGATTGACGATCTGAAGAAAATCAATATTCGCGCGATTGAACTGCGGAGAATCTCCCTGCCTTTGGTGACCTCTTTTCGCACATCATTTAGTACTGAGACTCATCGCGATATTTTATTAGTGCGCGTGGAAACCGACGACGCTGTCGGTTGGGGCGAATGTGTCTCTGGAAACGAACCCCTCTATTCCAACGAATATGTTGAGGGTTCACAGCAAGTAATGATTGACCACTTGATTCCGCGTCTATTCGCTTTTCGTAGCAGACCAATCTCCGCCCATGATGTGGCGCAGATTCTTCGACCTGTCAAAGACCATCGCATGGCCAAGGCGGCTCTCGAAGCTGCCATTCTTGATGCTCAACTTCGCGAAAACAATGTCTCGTTAGCCACCCATCTCGGATCTATCCACGAACTCGTTCCTTCAGGGGTCTCCGTTGGTATCGCTAACTCACTTGACGAACTCGTGGCCACAGTTGGTGGCTATCTCGATGAGGGCTACGCGCGTATCAAACTCAAAATTGAACCTGGCTGGGACATTGAACCTGTTCGCCTTATTCGAAAAACTTTCGGTGATCACGTACCACTACAAGTTGATGCCAACACCGCCTTCACGCGCGAGGATGGACCGCTACTGGCACAACTAGATCCCTTCAATCTGTTGCTCATTGAGCAGCCACTTCCCGAAGATGACATCACGGGACACGCTCTCATTGCCCGCCAAGTGGGGACACCGATTTGTCTTGATGAATCCATCGTCTCCTCACACGTGGCTATTGACGCCATCGAACGCGGGGCCTGCTCAATCGTCAACATCAAGGCAGGTCGAGTCGGCGGTTATCTTGAAGCCGTACGAATCCATAATGTCTGCCAACAACGCGGGGTGCCGGTGTGGTGTGGAGGAATGTTGG
>WLTJ01000190.1 GCA_009705435.1 Actinomycetota bacterium
AAGACACCTGGTTGGGCGAGACCAACAAGGGCATTGAGATTTGCGCCGTCAACATACACCTGTCCACCTGCATCGTGAATGATCCGACACACTTCTGTGATGCCGTCTTCAAAGACTCCGTGCGTTGAGGGATATGTCACCATGATTGCTGCCAGTGCAGAACCAGCAGTGTCCACTTTGCGTTGCAAATCTTCAAGATCAACATTTCCGCTGTCATCACAATTGATAACAACCACAGACATTCCCGCCATCACCGCGCTGGCAGCATTTGTACCATGTGCACTTGACGGAATCAGACAAACCGTTCGGCCCTCATCACCGCGACTGCGATGGTAGGCACGGATCGCTAAGAGGCCGGCTAATTCGCCTTGACTTCCTGCGTTCGGTTGCAAACTGACGGCGTCATAACCAGTCACGGCCACCAACATGGATTCCAATTCGTGAATCAGTTGAAGATATCCCTCCACTTCATCAACTGGACAAAAGGGGTGGACATCGGCGAACTGGGGCCAAGTGATGGGTTCCATTTGTGTCGTAGCGTTGAGTTTCATGGTGCACGACCCAAGTGGAATCATCGTTCGATCCAAAGCTAAATCTTTATCGGCTAAGCGTCGTAGATAACGCAGCATTTCGTGCTCGGTCTGACAGTTATGAAAAACTTTTGCTGTCAGTATCTCATCAGTGCGCAATGAACTCGCGCGCATTCCTAGGGCTTGACCGTCGTAAGAATCGGGAGTGGCCATGTCGTTGAGACCAAATGCTTCCCAGATATCGCTCACTAATTCCAAAGTGGATGTCTCATCAAAAGTAAGCCCCACCGTCAACTCATCAATCATTCGCAGATCTATGTTCAGATCACGAGCCTTTTGCAGGACATGCTTAGAACCAGAGGGGAGATTGACTGCCAAGGTGTCAAACCACGTCGTGTGGCGCAACTCAAGTCCACGACTGAGCAAACCTGCGGCCGTGATGGAGGTCAATCGATTCACCCGCTGAGCTATGCGTTGTAGTCCCTCAGATCCATGCCATACCGCATAAAAACCAGCGATATTCGCCAAGAGCGCTTGAGCGGTGCAGATGTTACTCGTTGCTTTCTCGCGCCGAATATGTTGTTCACGAGTCTGCAGCGCAAGGCGTAAGGCTGGTCGTCCAGCAGTGTCTGTGCTCACGCCAACAAGGCGACCTGGCAAACTTCTGGCATACGCTTGCGTTGTTGCCATGAAGGCTGCGTGGGGACCGCCAAAGGCCATAGGTACCCCAAAACGCTGCGCTGATCCCACCGCTATGTCAGCACCTAATTCACCTGGCGATGTTAGAAGGACGCAGGCTAAAAGATCAGTAACGACGACCGTGATTCCTCCGAGTGCCTTGACTGCACTGATTGTCTCAGACCAATCGCCTACACAACCAGTTGACGAGGGATATGAAAATAGCGCTCCGAAGACTTCTCCTGGAATGAGTGAACTCTCATCACCGATCATCAAATCAATGCCTAAAGGTTCGGCGCGTGTGGCCATCACCGCCAAGGTTTGGGGATGTGTGTCGCGGTGCGCAAAAAACTTGTTACTGGCAACCTTGCTCACCCGACGCGCCATGGTCATTGCTTCAGCAGCGGCAGTCGCCTCATCCAATAACGAGGCGTTTGCGATGGGCAAACCGGTGAGGTCACAGACCATCGTCTGAAAATTCAACAATGATTCCAAGCGACCCTGACTTATTTCGGGCTGATACGGAGTGTACGAGGTATACCACGCTGGATTCTCTAGAACGTTACGCCGAATGACTGGGGGAGTGATGGTACCTGTGTAGCCCATACCAATCATGCTCCGGCGAGGCCGATTGAGATTTGCGATGCGCTTTAGTTCGCGAGTCACATCATGCTCCGCCATCGGTTCGGGGAGATTCAAGTCGCCCCGTAAGCGAATCGTTTCAGGCACTGTTTTGTCAATCAATTCGCTCAGCGAACAAACACCAATCGTGGCCAACATCTCGGCCAAATCGTCGGGCACCAAGGTGCCGATGTGGCGACGCGTGAACGCATCACGTTCAAACAAATCATCAAGGGAATAACGGGTCATAGAAGCCTCCAGATAATGAATTTCCTGTGCTTCCCCCGCTGTCTCTCTGCCTAGGGCAGACCTGAGAGCTTCAATTGATGTCTATGCGACATCAACCTTTCCCCGTCGGTGAGATCCAAATAACAGATCTACTTTCCAGCGTTGTCTCACCCGTCCGGTCCGTGTGCCTGAGAGATTCCGGGGAGGTTGCTCCTTCGGCGTTACGGTGCTGGCTGCACTGCAACTCTTCCGGTCGGGGTTAACGACAATTTGACCTTAGTTCGTCTGAGGGTCAGGAAGCGCACACCTCTTAGAATGTTTATGTGTCAGTGATCACCAACTCTCCCGACCGTGAACCTGGTGACCTACAACTCGCCAAACTCTTGGGCCAATCAGTGGGTGCCATTGGTGGAGCTTTCATGCTTCATCCCGACACATTGACCCCCGGCAAGCAAGCAGGTTATCCAGGTGGATTTTCGTACTATGTCGTGGGACGCGGAGGTGTACTCGGAGATGTTGATGCCTCGGTAGTAATCAGCAGTTTTGCTTTTTTCGCTCCAGCATTGGTGCGCTCTCTTTGGGACGCCGGCATAGGGGTTGAAGGAGCCCGTGCGGGCGCTGATCGCTATGCCTTGGCATGCGCTGATTGGGGACGCTCCAGATTGGGTGCATTTGCTCAAGCCGAACGCCTCGTCGAACTCGTGACTGCCGTGGTTGACGGAGCCGAATTAGCGGGCTTGAGTTTGTTTGCTGGCTGGCAAAGTCAGACACGGGTGAACGACCCACAAGGTCGCTGCTATCAATTGTTGAATGTCTTGCGCGAACTTCGCGGCAGCGTGCACATCACGGCTGTCGTTGCTCATGGTGTCACGCCCCTTCAAGCGTTACTCGCCAACCCGATAAATAATGGTTCTGAAACGGCAGAGCGATTCGGTTGGTCTGGTCCATTTGAAAATGTTGACCATCTGCGCGACGACTTCATAGCAGTGGAAAATCTGACGAATGTTTTGATGGCTCAACATCTCAGCGTTCTAACAACAGTTGAGCAAAATGAGTTACTCGGATTAGTCACCGAAGTTCATTCAATTTTATTTTCGTGATTCACCGAATCAGGAACGGGCAGCCTTCATTGCTTCATAGTCGGCGATTGCCGTCATCTGCGCACCCAAAGTCGCATCAACCCAACGACTTCCAGCACCAACGACCTTGTCATAACTGGCTTGAGGGCCGGCTAATTGACCAGTGAAGTGCGGCATGACTTGCTCGGCGAATAATTCGTAACTTCGTAATGTCTGATGCCAATCCGCAAGGTCGGCACCAAGGAAAAGGTAACAACCAAATCCACCAGTCTTTTCTTGTAGGCGTTCAATCTGAGCGATCGCCATTTCTGGGGTACCGATCACCATACGCCCCGACTCATTGGCTTGATCCACGAACTCATCAATGTCGGTCGGTGGGGGAGGACCATTGGGATCACCCACAGGAATGATGTGGCTCAAGTAGTCCCAAACCCATTGCAATCCATAGCGGCAATTTTCTTTAGCCTGCTCAACTGTTTCGGCGATATGCATCGGTCCCATGAGGCGAGCCTTCGAACGATCAACGACATGACCGTGAAGCGTCGCTTCCTCTTCCCAAACTTTCAAGTTGTAATCCAGCATTTGAAAAGCTGCCGGTTCGGTGGCGGCAATCGAAATCAGCCCAACACCGTATTTGCCTGCCAATTTTGAACCAGAGGGAGAAATTGATGAAGCAACCGCAATATCAAAATCGCTGTAAGGCTTGACTTGAAGAACGGCCTCATTGCAGGTAAACCAATCGGTCTTTTCTGTGACTGTTTCTCCACGAAAGAGCCGCATCATGACATCGAGCGACTGCTCCATGCGGGGTCTCTGTGTCATCGGATCAATTCCCATCATCTGCGCATCCGATGTCAGCTGTCCAGGGCCCGCGCCAAACATCATTCGACCGCGCGTGAGATGATCCAGCATCACGATTCGATCAGCGAGCATAAATGGATGGTGGTAGGGGAGTGAGTTCACACCCGTACCAAGTTTGAT
>WLTJ01000191.1 GCA_009705435.1 Actinomycetota bacterium
GATCTGTTGATCCTTGAGCGATGGCATCAATCAAGGGCTTGACAAACTGGTCGCTGCCATCAGAAATTGGAGTGAATTGATCGAGCATTGTGCTCCGCGAATTTTGAATCAGCGAATAGCTCAACCCATCTCCATAGGCGTGTTGTCCTGCCGGTACCAGCCGAGTGTCACCGACTACCAAGACCCGGAAGTCTCCGCTTGCCGTGTCGCCTAAAAGTTCTTCAATCTGACCTGCCAAAGTTGTTGTTGGTTGCCCCCATCGCCCGTCGATACCAGCAGTGAGCACCGGCACTAACGCAATGGAAAGAGTTGCCAGTGAAATCACAGCAAGAGGCTGACGCCAACCAAAGTTTGCACCGCGCACATCAATACCAAAGGACATCACGATGATTGCCGCGCCGATCGCTAATCCGATAGCAACGGGGACCAACATCATCCCCGCTTCGGGAAGTCGAAATGGCAAGTGGTGGCCCGCGTCGAGAGAGGCCAGTACGAGACTTCCTGCGACCAACACGGATGCCCGAATTGACCACACAAAACGTGAATTTTTTGCCACCAATGCGGCAACGAATAATGGAACATACAAAAACAGAACGAGACCCCCGAGAACTGCTGGACCTGTGTCCATGCGCATCAGATCCCACCAGCCAAGACCGCTTGGTCGGTTGGTATCTACTCCGACAATCACAGCCCATGCATCTGGCTGCAAGAAGCGCGTGGTCCAAGGAAGGTTCAGTACAACTGCTGCAACGGTGGCAGTCAGAGCGCCAGCCAATCCCAAACCAGCAGCGCGAGTTGATCCCCCACCGAGGACTGCAGCCAGTTGCCACAACACAGCGCACATCACGACTACGAGAACTGTCGAAGGGCTAAAAGCCAAGGTGACGGCGAGCAGCAGGGAAAGTTTCGCTACCAATTGAAGACGCATTTCACTTGAGGGATGGTCAATCACATCGCCAGCGGTGTTATCAACAACTGATGGAGCGATGCCACCGAAAGATCGTAAAAAATGCAATGCCCACGGCACGACGGCGTAGGCAATCAAAACTTGATGTCGACCCGTTGCCATTGCGACATAGGGAATGGGAACTGCCGCATAGGCAAAGACTCCAGCCAGACGGGCGCGGTCATCGGCGACAACAGCACACAGAGCAGAGACACCAAGCCAACCAATTGGAATCAAGCCAACAATCAACAAAGTGTGAACGAGACCCATCTGAGCCAAGGCAACGACTCCTCCGATTGCTATCAAGATCATGCTGGTTGCTTGGGATGAAGAACTTCCAAGATCTTGACTGCGCCAACCACTGAAATATTCAGAAATGAGATCCCGCGGCGAATCTGGCAATCGGGAGAACTGCCCAACGGGCTCAACCCCCGAAACGAAGAGTTGGCGTCCACCGAGGAATAGGACAATGATCAGCATCGCCCAACCAGCAGTGATCAAAATACGTCGCTTGCGTGGACCTTGGGTAACAGAATGCCCTGCGAATACGGCTCGATTACTGCCGTGCCGCAACATGCGCCTCCACGAGGCCGAACCGCGCACTTGGAGTTCCACGATCTCACGATCCGGGACTCGTCGCAGTGCATGTGCTCGGCGGCGACGGCGCAGAATTGACCCGCTACGTGTTAACAGGGCCCCAAATGAACCCAGCAGATTGACGGCCCTGCGCCCGTCGCCGCGAATCACAGACACCAGCGCCCCGAATAAGGTCGCCACAAGGAGCAGTGGCATGATCATCAACATCCGCAATGATCCAGTCAGCGACGCCACAGTCATCATTCGATTGCGTTCGTCGGCCTCACCGTGAACAGGAACTCGGTGGGGTTGGCGCGCCGTCGCCGAGGGCACGATCAGTACTCGCGCCCCAGACAAATGCGAGCGCCAGCAAAGATCAAGGGCGGCACCATCATCTTCGATAGTTGGTTCGAACCCACCTAACTCACGAAAGAGATCAGCACGAACGAAGAGACATGCCGAGGAGAGTGCAAAAACATCACGCACTGCATCATGCTGTTCTTGATCAATCTCTTGCGGTTCGATGGGATCGTCTAATTGCCCAAACCAGTCCATGGCATAACCAACGCTGCGCAAAATCTGCGGATTCTCTCCGTCCAGAATCTTGGGTCCGGCTATTCCAGCATTTGAGCGATACATCTCTTCAACTAATTGACGAACGGCTCCCACATCAAGCACGACGTCGTCACACATCAGCAAGAAGAAACCACTCTCACCATCGACGAGACGCAGAACCGCATTGGCTGCCACGGTGTAGCCGAGATCAGCGCCCAATTCGGTTACGTGAGCCCCTGGCGTCGTAGAAGCAACAAGTTCTTTGACTTGTTTGGTCTGTTCTTCATCACTTTGTCGGAGAAGAACCAAAATTTGCAGATTTGGGTAATCCTGAAGAGCTAAGGCGCTAAGAACTTCAGGTAAATCGGGAGTGAGGGCACCAACGACGAGGGATACCACCACTCCAGGCGTGGGCGATTGGCTCACCTCAGCGGAGGCAGTGTTAGGAAAGGATGCAACTTCTGACTCGTTCTCCACAGTGGGTCAAGGTTACTCGTGGACTCAGCCCGACTTTGGTCACCCACGAGCAGTTAAGGCACATTGCCGCACCTTGAGTAAGGTACATAGTCGTGAAGTTTGTTACATCTCACAATCAAAATTCGCGAAACTCGGCGGGGTTCGCGTGAACGAAGAACTCCCACCTGAGAAGACCAAGATTCCCCTACCCGAGGGGACTTTGGCCGTCGGTGGCGGGCTTATGGTCGCAGGCATTTCCAGTTATGCATTTTTTAAGGTTGGTCAAGAAGCTCTCGGAAAAGAAGACTTCAAACCCATCGTGGCTCTATGGTTCGCAACGTTCGTCTTAGCCCCAGGATTCTTCTTACCTCTTGAACAAGAAATGGGTCGCGCCTTAGCCCACCGCCGAGCTCTCGGTTTGGGTGGTCGTGCGATCGTCAGACGCATCGTGCCGCTCGGCATCGCAATCACCGGAATTATCGTGGCTTTGCTTGCGGGGCTTAGTTCAATCGCTACCAAGGATTTCTTTGAGGGTTACGGCTTAGTGACAGCAGCCTTAATCATCGGTTTTATTTCTTATGCTCCAGCACACTTAGCGCGTGGTATTTGCTCGGGTCAAGGCAGGTTTTCCTCGTACGGCATCATTATGGGCGCCGATGGTTTCGTGAGAATTGTTGGTTGCGTCATCTTGTGGCAACTTGATATCACCAACGTTGGCGCTTATGCCATGGTCGTGGCCCTCTCACCACTTTCTGGAGTTTTAATTGTCGGTCTTCGGGGAGGTTTAAAAACCGAGGAGGGCCCTGTTGCTCCGTGGAGTGAAGTAACGCCCAATCTGGGTTGGCTGTTGATTGGCTCACTGATGGGTGCCGGCTTAGTCAATGCTGGACCAATCGCCGTCAACATTTTGGCAAACGACGAGCAAGATCATCAGGTCACTGCATTCGGAAATGGTGTATTGCTTTCGCGTGTTCCTCTGTTCTTGTTCCAAGCGGTACAAGCAGCGCTACTCCCGCGTTTAGCGCGACTCGCTGCTCAGAACGACCTCGATGAATTCCGCAACGGTTTTCGCCGCCTGATGAAAGTTGTGATTGCCGTCGGACTCATCGGCACACTCGGTTCATTTGCCGTTGGACCAGCCATGCTCGAGTTGGTCTATGACGATGTGCTTGATAGACGCTCACTCACATTGCTTGCTATCGGAAGTGCTCTGTACATGGTTGCCTTAGCCACCGCCCAAGCAGTGATTGCCCTCAACGGTCATGCTCGAGTTGGTCTTGGTTGGTTGACGGGAATGGCTGCATTTGTGATCTGTGTCTGGCTGGCGTCGGATGATCTTTATCTGCGAGTCGAAATCGGACTCGTTGCCAGTTCATTGGTCGCACTATTGATCTTTATCGTTTCGCTACAAAGACTTCTAGTCACTGGGGCAATCATCAACAGTGATTCGCTCAGTGACGCCTTATTAGATCGACCTTTTGAAACCTGATCGTAGGTCGGACGACTAATCAGTCAAGTCGCGTCGAGCCTTGCGAGACTCAAGACGAAGATCATTTTCCACCATCATGCGCAC
>WLTJ01000192.1 GCA_009705435.1 Actinomycetota bacterium
AATGCTGGGGATACAGCGGTGTCTGGATGCATGTATACGTATCGACATTCGTCGGCTCAGCGCGATCAGGGAGTTTTTGTCGCAATTGTTTCTGTCACCTGGAAAATTTCTTGGACATCAAACGCCGCTAGCGGGGGATCATTGCCTTCGTATACGACGAGCACCTTTATGGCATTCACTGTTGACGAACTTCAGGCCTTAGTGGGCTCGGGTGTCTTGATCTGAGGAATGACACGCTGGGACCAGACAACTCCGATGATCACTAAAATCGCACCCAATACTTGAATCACTTTGAGTGAGTCACCCAAGAAGAGCACAACCCACATCAATCCCAATACCACTTCGCTTGTTGCCACCAACGCTGCCGAGGCCGGACCGAGATGGCGCAGACCTAAGAAGAAAGTCATACTGGCAACAACGGTGCTGATCAGCGCTAGACCAATCATTGACCCAGCACCATTAAAGGTTGTTGGAAACTGCGGTGTTCCAGAAAACGCCGTGACGACTAATGCGAAAATGAGTGAACCCGTCAGACTCCATGCCGACGAAACAAAACCGTCGCCCCCACCAGACCCAGTGACTAACCGTTCGCTGAAGATCATGTAAGCGGCGTACATCACGGCGTTACTGAGAGTAAAAATCAGACCTGCCACGGTGGCCCCATCAGTACCCTGAAAAACCTCGGGCACGGTGCAAGCGATTCCCACCAAAGTGATTCCCACTGCCATCCAAATATGGCGAGAGGTGGCACGACCCAAGAATGTTGAACCCACAGCGACCATTGCGGGATAGGTATAAATGATGACGATGTAGAGCGCGCCTGGCATGCGGTCTAAGGCGGCAAAACCCAACCAAGAAACAAGTCCGAATACTAAGCCAGCAAGCAGACGGGGTTTAAAAGCCACACTCAAGGGACTTGGACCGCCTCGGCGAAAACGGATAAAGACAAATATCCACGCAGCGGGGACCGCAATCAGAAATCTCCACAGAAGAACGTCCACGGCACTCAGTTCTTCAAGAACTGTCTTGCCAAAAATAGTGAACATGGAATAAGCGCTAGCGCTCAGCAACATCCAGATAACACCGAGTTTTTTGGACGACACGACTTTCAACGCTAGGCCATCAGCCCTTCAATTGCGCGCTCTGCTGACATCTTGAGGATTAAGTCTTCAAGAGCGGCGGCTGTGATGGCTCGTGAATATAAGTGACCTTGGTGAGTTGTGCACCCAATCGCCAATAAGGCCTCCGCTTGAGCGCTCGTTTCAACGCCGTCTGCCGAAATACTCAGACCTAAGTCGCGCGCTAAACCGACCATCGCCCGAATCACTGCACGATCGTTGGCTTGTGAGGTTAAAGAGTCAACATGAACACGATCGACTCGGATCTCATCTAACGGTAGAGAGCGCAACATTGACATTGAGCCACCACCGCGCCCTGCATCTTCCAGACATACTCTGGCTCCTAGTTGACGCATTTCTGTTAGCACTCCTGCAGCGCCGACTAAGTCGCCAAAGACGGCAGTTTCGTATACATCAAGCATCAACATTGTTGGATCAATCCCAGTGAAATATCCTGCGACTTGGCCATCGCGCCAAGCACGTGGCGTACAACGATGAGGCAAATTGACGCGAAAGCGAAAACCACTTGGCAGACCGAGAGTGGCCAAACGACGAATCACTGGTCGAGCTTGTTGCATGATCACACTTGTCATTCGTTCAAGGGTGCTGGCGTCTTGTGCCATTGTCAGCATTGCTCCGGCGCTGGCAATTGTTCCATCGCGTTTCAGCCAGCGTGCCAAAATTTCAGCACCGATGATGTGACCTGTCGTGGCATCAAACTCGGGTTGAAAAAATGGTACGACATCTCCAGCATCAATGGCGCGGCGCAATGCATGTTCTTCCACTGAACGTTGTTGCATTTCGCTACGAATCTGCGGTGTAAAGATTTCAACGCGGTCGCGGCCCGCATCTTTTGCACGATGCAAAGCGATATTTGCGAAGCCTAAAAGTTCACTCGCAGTATCTTGCGCATCAGGTCCGATCGCAACACCGATACTCGCTGAAATACGTACCATGCGACCCATCACCTCTAGGGGTTCACTGAGGTCCCGAGTGAGGCGATGAGCGATCTCGGAAACTCGCTCAACATTTGGAACATTTTCAATGACAATGACAAATTCATCTCCACCGAGGCGACCAGCGGTGCATCCACTTGGAAGCACTGAACGAATGCGTCGACCCATGACTTGTAATAACTGGTCGCCGGCAGAGTGTCCAAGCGAGTCATTGATACTTTTAAATCGATCAATGTCCACGAAGAGAACGGCAATCTGATGTGAGTCGCGACTTCGTGCAATCGCCGCATCAAGGTGCGCCACGATGCCTGCGCGATTGAGCAACTCAGTGAGTGAATCGTGAATGGCTAGATCAGCGAGTCGAGCATTGGCGTCCGCGAGTTGTGTTTGCTCATCTTGCAGACTCAGGACAAGTTGCTTTGTTCGGGCGTGCTGATGTCGCAGACGAACGATGGTGATGGCGAGACATGTTGCCACAATGACCAAGAAAGTCGAAAGGAGTGTGACCGAACCAAGCACACAGATATATCGGTCAATGGAGACCGAACCTTGACCTCTATTCAGGGGTTTTTACGTAAACGCGGCAAGACCATGGGTGTCACGGCCCGATAGGCCTCCCAGCCTGGTCGGCGCTCAGCACTGCGCTTTTCCGCCAACGGGATGCTGGCGGCAAAGAACATCACAGTCATTGCCAGCGCTCCGACTCCAGCCCACCAGGAAGCAGGGTGGGCGGCCAAGGTAAAGAGCCATAACGACCACCACCACATCATTTCGCCCAAATAGTTGGGGTGCCGTGAACGGGACCAAAGTCCAGTATTGAGGACATCACCCGACTTTTTTGTGCGATTGAAGCGCCGCAAATCAAGGTCAGCGAATTGTTGGATGGTGACACCAGTCAGGGCCACGACAACCGCAAGAATATCCAAAATGCCAAAACTTCGACCTGAATGCGAAGCCACAATGGCCATCGGAATCGACCCCAAAGTGACCACTACCAGGGGAAATAGGTGAACAGAGGTCAGACTGACAGCCCATCGTGGCATCGGAGCCGTTTCATACAACATCCGGTAGCGCCAGTCTTCGTGCCCCATTCCAGTCCACCCGATGGCCCAGTTGGCAGTCAGGCGCAGGCCCCAGAGTGTGGCGCAGACGGCAACGGCTAAGCGCCGCAGGTCACCGTCGGTGAAAGCGTCCGCATCATCGAGCACGAAGAACAACCAAATCGCGAATACCGGCGGAATGACGCTCCACCAAGCGTCAAAGGTTGAACCATTTTGCACTATTTGGCTGGCGAGATAGAGAAACGCCACTGAAGCGGCGAATCCAATGATCAAACCCTTGACTGGATGGTCGGTGCCGATGGCGGAGGCGATGAGCAGCATTCCCGTCAAGGCCACGGCGTAGAGGGCGATGATCAGCAGGAATGACCGTTGTCGTGTCCAGGAATTTTGAGTGGAAGTCATGATCCTATTTTGGCGCACAACTCGGTCGCAGAACGGGTTCTTCGTCTCGCCTCGCTGTCACTAGGGACCTACGATTGCAGTATGAAGAGGCGTTTGGTGAGTATCCCTGGATTGATTCTGGGGGCCATAATTTTGACGACCCTCATTCCCATCTGGTTTCCGCTAGTGATCCTCATTGATCTTTGTCGCCGTCAGTTTCGTTTGCCATTGTTGCGCCTGCTCTCCTTTGCGGTGTGTTGGGTGTGGCTAGAAACTGCTGGAGTCTTGGGAGCCTTCTTGTTGTGGCTCACCGGTCAACGTAAAAATCTGTCACGACATTATGCGTTGCAGCGCTGGTGGGCAGCGCGTTTGCTTGGCGCTTTGGGGAAAACCTGCGGCATACGTGTTGAGATAGTGAACATTGAATCATTGAGTTCTGGTCCCGTTCTGATGTTTGCACGACACGCCAGTCTCGCTGACTCTCTAGTTTCGGCGTATGTGGTGACAACTTTGGCGCAGATGAATCCGCGCTATGTGCTGAAGCGAGAACTTCTCGCGGATCCGTGTCTCGATGTAGTGGGGCAGCG
>WLTJ01000193.1 GCA_009705435.1 Actinomycetota bacterium
CAGCAATAGTTGATGGCCGTCGTGTTGAAATTTCTCGGTCGGCGAATCATGATGAGTCCGGATCCACCGTCGTGGAAGCCACGGTAGATGGGCGAGTTGTTGCGCGCTTCACGGTGAGCGACCACATCAAGCCAACGGCGTCAGCGATCGTGGCTGAACTGCGTGCGCTGGGGGTACGCCCCATGATCGTGTCAGGCGACTCTGCTGGTCCAGTGCAACACGTGGCCAAGTCTGTCGGTATTGATGTGCGTGAAACGCGCTTCGCAGTATTGCCCGCCGACAAGTTGCGCATCGTGCACGAATTGCAGGCAACTGGTGCCATCGTGGCCATGGTTGGCGATGGTGTTAATGATGCTGCAGCGTTGGTCGCCGCTGATTTAGGAATCGCTATGGGCACTGGCACTGATGCAGCAATGCAAGCAGGAGATCTGACGATTATCAGTGGTGACTTGACAGTTGTGCCGAAGGCATTGGCTTTGAGTCGTCGCACACTGCGAATTATTCAGGCAAATTTGTTTTGGGCTTTTGCATACAACGTTGCCGCTCTACCGTTAGCGGTGGCTGGCCTGATGAATCCTGTGATTGCTGGACTTGCCATGGCACTTTCAAGTGCCTTTGTCGTGGCAAACAGTTTGCGCTTACGTCGATAGTTATGTAGTGCGCTTGCGCAAGGTGACTTCGGCCTCTGTAAAGGTGCGCGCCGAGCATCCAGCCATCTGCACAGGCGGGACGGTCTCAGTGACGATCAAAGTTGCGATGGCGCGGAAAGAATCGGCCGCGAGACCGACGCCAACTAATGACACGGGTTCGCCGCTATCGCCACCCTCAGCAACAGCAGCCTCAATAGGAACTTGACCCAATAGCGGCACGCCAATTTCATCTGCCAAATTTTGTCCACCGCCTGTACCGAAGAGCGGATACGACGTGCCATGTTCACAAACAAATGCACTCATGTTTTCAATCACGCCAGCGATGCGGAGATAAGAACGACGAGCCATATCAGCAGCACGGATTGCGACCTTCTGCGCATTGACTGATGGTGTAGTGACGATGATCATGTCAGTGCGTGGCAACATTCGCGCTAGACCCATTTGCACATCGCCAGTTCCTGGTGGCATATCGATCAGCAAGTAATCCATGTCGCCCCAGGCCACATCGTTCAAAAATTGTTCGACGGCTTTGGTGAGCATGAGACCGCGCCACATCAAAGCGGTGCTTTCGTTTTCCACCAAGAAGCCCGTCGAGACAACTTTCAGTAAGCCGTTGCCGACCACCCGTGTGTTGGGCTGAATCTTTGGGCGCTCAGAAACGGGATCGTGTTCGGCCTCAAGTCGAGCATCCAGACCCAACATGCGTGGCACTGAAAAGCCCCAGATGTCAGCGTCGAGTACTCCGACAACAAAACCTTTGGCGGCAATCGCCGCGGCCAAGTTGACTGTGACCGAACTTTTGCCGACGCCACCTTTGCCTGAGGCGATAGCCAAAATTCGAGTGGTCGCCGAGATAGCGGTATCTGAAGCTTTTTCTTTGGCATTCCAGCGAGCCTTGGCCATCGTCGCCGAACGCTCTTCGGCATTCATTTCGCCCCACTCAATTTTGACGTGAGAGACGCCTGGGTGAGTGGCGACCCGAGTCTCAATATCTTTTTTGATCTGGGCGCGCAGCGGGCAGCCACCAATCGTTAATTTGACACTGATAATGACCTCGCCGCGGTCGGAGACCTCAGCGCAATAAGCCATCCCCAAGTCCACGACATCACTGCCCAGTTCTGGGTCAATGACACCTCGCAGGAGGTTGGTGACCTCCTCCATCGAGGGGGGTACTCGGACGGCAGACATATTCAAAGCGTATCGGTATGACATTGCTCAAGAACACGGGTATTGTGTACTCACCGGTGAGAAAACATCGGTCGGGGCAACCCGTCGTGACTAATAGCAGGAGACTCATCGTGATTACCCTCACCGACACAGCCGCAGTCAAGGTCAAGGAATTGCTTCAGGCTGAAGGCGCTGACGATATGGCTCTGCGCGTCGCAGTCCGTCCAGGTGGATGCAGTGGTTTCTCCTATGAGATGTTCTTTGATAGTGATATTGCCGCCGATGATGAGCAGGCCAACTATGGCGAAGATGTGCGGGTCGTTGTTGATCCTGCATCGGCTCAGTTGTTGGTGGGCGCAACGCTCGACTACAAAGATGGTCTCAATCAGGCCGGTTTCAACATCATCAATCCCAACGCAACACGCTCATGCGGTTGCGGCCAGTCGTTCAGCTAACCCCTTCACTTTCAGCCTCACTCACGCCTTTTCGGTAGCTTTAGGCGGCGTTTAGATCAGGGCTTGGCGAACTTCATCGGGGTGCCAGACACCTTCGAAACGATGAGTGATCACTCCACTGGTATCGGTGACCCACACCACTGGCTCAAACGTCAACTTTAATTCCTCAACCGTCGGCGCCACTGTTGTTGCACTGTCGTCGAGGTACACATCGGCGTGAATAAAAATCACATCTGTCAATTCTTTTGACATTGTGATCATGCCATCAAGTACTGGTGCACACACTCCGGTTCGACAATGTGCGGGTGTACCAACAATCAGAACGACGCGCTGATTCTTTTGCAAGGCCTCGGCCAACGTCATCTCATGAAAAGGACAGGGCTCTGGCATCTGAGTGCAGTAGGGCTCAACTCCCTGATGATTGTCAGCAGTCGGTGTGTCGAGTGAAGGCAGGCGGTCTGTGGGGCGTGGGACAACCAGAGTCGACGGGTCGCTGACTTGGAAAGCGGCCCCATCTGCTGGTCCGCCATCAACGACCAATGTGAAAAAGGCGACAGTTTCAAGGGTGGTGTTGAAGACCCAAAATGGGGCCAATCCTTCACCCAACGAAGCACGCTGCGCGGTCAGACCTTTGACGACAACAGAATCGTCCGTCACGCTTTTGATCTCGCCAGTCAAAACTCGTGGACCCTTGAGTAACAAACCAGCGTTGTCGGCGAGGGAGATTGGCAGACGCACGGCGCCGGGTCCGATTTGATCGGGAACCCAGCGTTGCACGAGGGCCATGTTTTGTGAAATCGGTCCGTCAAGGGGATCGCTACTCGCCGAGCCTCCGCAGGCACTGAGTAGTCGACTCAGGGTGAACACCGATGTGCCGACCACGCCCACTTGCAGCAACTGGCGGCGACTGCCACGGATGATGGGCTCTGTCATCTCGCGTCCTGGTCACTCGGATAGGCAAAGTTGCGCACACGCCATGATAACTACGGTGCAGAGATGTTGCCAAGAGGCGAGGCAAATTGCGGAACTGACAACTAACCTTGCGGGCATGGCAAAGACTTCCGCTCCCAAACCCCTTGGTCCGTATACACCTGTCGTTCGTGCCGGTGACTGGGTGATCGTGTCCGGTCAACTCGGTATTAAAGATGGAGTCTTAGTTTCAGGTGGAGTGGCCGGCCAGACGACGCAAGCTGTAAAGAATCTGAAAGAGCGTTTGAAAGAAGCAGGTGTCACGATTCATGACATCGCTAAGACTCTTTGTTTTTTAACAGACATGGACACCTTCGCAACTTTTAATGAGGCCTATGTCGCTGGCTTTGATGGTGCACGCCCAGCGCGTTCAACTATTGGCGTCGCGGCTCTTCCATTTGGTGGTGCAGTAGAAATCGAAGCATGGGCCTATAAGCCTTTAGCCCCGGCGAAGAAAGCTGTCGTCAAGAAGGCTGTCGTTAAGAAGTCACCTGCGAAGAAGGCTGTTGTCAAAAAGTCGCCTGCGAAGAAGTCGCCTGCACGCGGCGCAAAGAAGTAGGTTCTTCTCATGCCCGGTGCCGTTGTCCTCATTATCGCTCTGATTTCATTTCCCATCGTCGTTGGTTTATCAATGGCACCGGTAGCAGCATTGCTTGGCCATCTGTTGTGGAAAGACGGCGAGATTCGCAACGAGGGCAGTGAACTGCTCGAACTCAACAACTGACGCAATTGTCGTCGGTAGATCACGAAGTCATATAACTTCATGGTTGGTATGCATACCCCTGATGCTGAGATGGCGCGTTTGGCGAGTCAGGCACTGCTCTATTCGATTGATCGCATTCGTGTTGACCCACCAC
>WLTJ01000194.1 GCA_009705435.1 Actinomycetota bacterium
GGGCTTTCACCTGGTGACGCTGAACCTTGCGACGATCCCGCCGAAGCGGGTCGAGCGAACATTGCCACTGGCAACATTGCTCCAGTCCCCGCTGATACAACTCCAGCACGCAGAAAATGGCGACGATCCATGGTTCCTCCTTATGAGAATCAACTTCAACAAGGACAACCGTACTTCAAAAACCAATTGGCTGGGGAGCAAGGAATCGAACCCTGAATAACAGAACCAGAATCTGCTGTGTTGCCAGTTACACCACTCCCCAATGAATCCGCAGACTCACGAGAACTCCAATCCTAGAGGCATTAGCGACTTTCCCAAAACCCGACGATGACTAGCTCGCCAAAGATTCAACTCGCTCAAAACCGAGAACCCGACCCAGCGCAACGCCTGCTGCTTCTTGAAGATGGCGCTTGAAGTTATTCCAACCTTTCACTGGCCCCGTCTGAGTTGACGAGGTGTAGGCCTGAAAACCCAGTTCCTCAGCCATCAAACGCACTCGCAACGTGTGATACGGGTCGCTCACCAAGACAATTCTCGTGATGCCCCGCTCACTGGCTAGGGCGGCCACATTTTGTAAAGACTCCCATGAAGAATGACCAGTGTCCTCGGCAAGGATCACGGCCGCTGGCACCCCATACTCCACCAGATAATTCGTTGAGGACTCGGCTTCAGTGAAACGGTCGCCTGGTTGATTGCCGCCAGTCACGATCACCGTTGGAGCCACGCCTTGATTCCAAAGCTCAACAACATGATCAAGACGCGCTTGAAGTTGCGGTGATGGACGACCGTCGTACTGCGCCGCACCCATCACCACGATTGCGTCCACCGGACCCTGATGATGCGATTGCCCAGTCGACCACACTTGAAACAGCGACACCGCGAAATACATCACAATCAACACCAACAAGACTGCGCAACATCCGAGCAACCGACGCCACCCACCACGTCGCCACCATGTCGGAACTTTAAAAATTCGTCGTCGTAAAGTCGACATCAATGTTGTTCCAACTGGAGTCTCATCGAGAGTCCCGATGTTGTCCGAACCCATTTCAGTCATGCCCCGGCTAAACGCTCCACTGCGGCTCGCAGTCTTCGCATCACTTGATCATGGCCCATCAGTTCTAAAGCTTCAAACAGAGGAGGCCCGATGGTGCGCCCCGTGATCGCCACGCGAATGGGGGCCTGTGCTTTGCCTAATTTGAGCCCACGCGCTGAGCCAGCAACTTCAACACATAACTTCAGCGAATCATGATCCCATGTGAGCCCCGTATCAAAGGCAGCAATCGCATCATTCAACATTTCAACTGCATCTGCTGAGGAAAAAGTTTTACTCCACGACTGTTCATCAATGATGGGCTCATCTAAGAACAAAAAGTCAACGAGTTCAGGCAATTCACTCATCACGACCAAACGAGTTTGTGCCAACGGCGCCATCGCACGGAACTTTTCCTCATCAAATTGCGCTGGCGTCCATGGAACATTGTCGCCAGTCAGAAATGGCTGACTGGCTTGAATAAATTCATCAACTGACATGGCGCGAATGTATTCACCATTAAACGACGCCAACTTTTTGAGATCAAAAAAAGCCGGCGAGTGATTGACATCTTCAAGTCGAAAATCTCTTTCTATGGTTGACCACGGAACAATCTCCACATCCCCTGCTGGAGCCCAGCCGAGGGTCATCAAATAATTGATCATCGCCTCAGACAAAAAACCCTCATCACGAAACTGCTCAAGGGCAACTTTGTCGCGGCGCTTCGAAAGTTTCTTGCGCTGTTCATTGACCAATACCGGCACATGGGCCCACACTGGCGGTTGCTGACCAAGTGCATCCCAAATCATCTGCTGCTTGGGGGTGTTAGGCAAATGTTCCTCAGCGCGCACCACGTGACTGATCCGCATGGTGATGTCATCGACAACATTGGCCAACAAAAACATTGGTGAACCATTGCCTCGTAGCAAGACAAAATCTTCAATCACTTCATTGGCGAATTCGACACGACCGCGCACTAGATCATTAACAACGGTTTGTCCTTCGGGCACCCGAAAACGCAACACGCGTCCAGGGGCAGCCTCAAGTCCACGATCACGCGAATAGCCGTCGTAACCTTGTTTGCCATTGACCTTGGCCCGCTCTTGAACTTGCTCGCCAGTGAGGTCACAGTAATAAGCCTGACCCTGCTCAAAGAGACGGTTGGCGGCATCGATATGGGCCTGGGCATATTCGCTCTGAAAGTACGGGCCCTCAAAAGTTGGGTCATCTTGACGAATTCCTATCCACGACAATGCATCAATGATTCCTTGAGTCCACTCAGGCTGATTGCGCGCCTCATCCGTGTCTTCGATGCGCAAAACGAATGTCCCACCAAGACGTTTGGCGAGGGCCCAGTTGTACAACGCGGTACGAGCACCTCCAACATGGAAGAAACCCGTGGGCGATGGGGCGAAACGAAAACGCGGTGCAGAAGACATGACATAGTCACGCTATCTCGCGACGCCGAGGTGGAGTTGGGTACTAGTAGCGTCGCAGTATGACCCAACGCAATGTTCTCGGCGGCGACCTCACTCCCTGCTCCTTCGATCCCATGACTGGCTACTACCGCACTGGCTGTTGTGAGTCCCGGGGCGATGACCCAGGCGTGCATGTTGTCTGCACGGTGATGACCGACGAATTCTTGGCATTCAGCAAAGACCAAGGAAATGATCTCAGCACGCCGATGCCGCAATACGGATTTCCTGGCCTCAACGATGGTGATCAATGGTGCTTATGCGCTTCTCGCTGGCAAGAGGCCTTCGAGGCTGGGGTGGCGCCCAAAGTCCTCCTCGCAGGCACACACATGCTGGCTCTGGAGTTCTGCAACTTGGCAGACCTTCAACTTCATGCGATTGACTAATGCCCTCAGAACAGGTAAAAGATGTCGCGAGACATTATCTATAATTCTTATTCTTGGCTAAGATCAGGACGTGAAGCCGATCCGACGTCGTTCCGACGCACTGCGCAACGATGAACTGATTCTTGATGCGGCCCTTGAATTACTCCGTCAAAAAGGTCCTGACCGGCTATCAACTCTCGATGTTTCGCGCGCAGCAGGCCTGACAACGGGGGCCGTCTACGCCCGTTACGAAAACAACGAGGAAATCCTTGTCGGTTTGTGGGAGCAACGCATCGCCGAACCAATGCGCGCTTTTCTACAAACCTCGCTCGGGGTACTCGGTTCAACCGAACAGCGCCGAGAGTCCGAAGCAAGCATTGCCCAGACACTTCTCGATCCCGCCAGTCCTTTACGTCCAGGAATCGGACTTCTCATAGCCTCAACGAGAATCGCCGAACTAGCCGAAATCATTACCCCGCAAATCCAAGAATGGTTCCATGAACTGGGGATCACTGATGATCTCACTGATGTGGCAGCGCTGCAAAAAGTCAGCGTGTTGAGTTTCACTTTGGGATGCCTGCATGCCTCATCTATTGGCATGTTGCAGCCAGCAGACTGGAAAGTCGTTGAGTCAATGGCACATCACATTCTTGACCATCCGTTTCGAGACGATGACCACTTCCACGAACCCATCGTGCCACCTCCAATCAGAATCGCTGATGACAACGCAAACCGTGAAGCGTTACTCAACGGCACTGCTCAAATCATCGCCCGCGGCGGGATTGAACGCGCTTCGTTGCAACGTATAAGTCGAGCCGCTGGGCTCAACCCAAGCACTTTGTTTTACGAATATCGCACCCGTGATCTCCTCTTCGCCGATGCAGCGGCGAAGATTTTGCATTGTCTCTACGAAGCACGACGTACACCCAACATCAACTCAACCCCTTTGATCGCTAGCTCAGATGCGCCAAAATATTTTGCGGACCCACGCCTCATTGCGTTTCGTACACAGAGCAAAATGTACGGACCGGCCGCGACAAACGGTTGGCTTGCACCGCAAGGACGCGCCGCACGCCGATTAATGCTGGAGTTTGACTTAGCGGCAATGACGAACATGGCAATTCGTTCTGCCTACACCTTGGTCGATGAGCAAGGTACCGCACATGCTGCGGAAAGTCTTCTCGCGGATTTCAGCATCCCACTAGA
>WLTJ01000195.1 GCA_009705435.1 Actinomycetota bacterium
CCGCAAGATTAATGAAAGTGGAGATGGGTTGACGCTCGTCGATGTCAGTGTCGGGCATGCCCTTGATAAGGATGTTCTCGCAGGTGTGAGCGCTTCCTTCAAGATGGGTTCAATCACAGCGATAGTCGGTTACACCGGTAGCGGAAAAACCACTTTGTTACATGCAATGGCTGGACTCATTGAAGTCTCGAGCGGATCGATTTCTGGTTCACCAGATGGTACTGCGCTTGTCTTTCAAGAGCCGTTTATTGTCGGAAGTAGTGTGCTTGACAATATTACGATGGGTCACGAATACCGAGATGATGAGGTCACTCGGGCAATCGAGATTGCCGAGGCGCAATTTTTATTTGAACTTCCGAGCGGCTTGCTGACAATTGTTGGAGAGCGAGGCGTTGGTCTGTCCGGTGGACAACGTCAGCGACTGGCATTAGCAAGAGCCGTCATTACCTCTCCCAAGGTGCTGCTACTTGACGATACAACCAGCGCTCTTGACCCCCTCACAGAATCCAAAGTGATGGGAAACCTACGCAGAGAATTGGGAGAAACAACGGTGATAGCTGTTTCCTCAAGGCCTTCCATTATCGCCTTGTCGGATGAAGTGATTTTTGTAGCAAATGGAGGATTGGTAGATCAACGACCCCACCAGGAGCTCTTGCTGTGTAGCGCCCCATATCGGCAATTAATGCAGGCCTACGAACAAGATAGGGAGGAGGCTTGAGATGACAGATGAAACTCAATCTCTTGGCGCCCTAGCTGCTGTTGGACTTGGGGTGCGGGCGGCTCCTACTTTGCGAGAGGGGTTTGGCAAAACCATGTTCTTCGCCGCTATCGGAGCGAGCGGACGAATTGTGGTTCCAGTCATTATCCAGCAAGCAATTGACCGCGGAATTCAACACAGTGATTCTGCCGGAGTCGTGAGTGTCGACACTTCGTATATTCTCTGGTTGGCGCTGTTTGGTGCTGTGTGGTTAACCCTTGCAAGTCTTTCGCAGAGACATGCTGTCGTCCGTCTTGGCGTACGTTCGGAAGATGCGCTGTTTATGTTGCGAGTGAACCTCTTCGAGCACATACACCGTTTAAGTCTTGAAGACCATGACGATGAGAAGAACGGTTCACTCGTGGCACGAGTGACATCAGACGTGGAAACCTTGTCGCAATTCTTTTCTTGGGGTGCTTTAGCGTTTTTGTTGGATGGTCTATTAATGCTCGTGGTTGGTTCTGTGATGCTTTCATACGATTGGATCTTGGGACTGTTGGTGATCGCCATTTCCGCTCCTTTGATGTTGGTTTTGAAGAGGGGTCAGTCTCGTTTGGTGAAGGCCTACGATCTCACTCGCTCGACTAATGCTGATTTACTATCGTCAACTGCCGAACTGGTGACGGGTGCCGAAACACTGCGGGCCTACGACGCTGGTCCCATCTTTGGCAGGCGCAGCAAACTTGGTGCTCGGAGAAGAGCTGACACGCAGATGCGAGCCACGATGGTCGGTGCAATTTTGTTTCCATCTGGTGAGATCTTTGGGGCTTTCGCCGTTTCGGCAGTGGTCATGGTCGGTGTGTTACGAGGTCCTGCATCAGGGCTAACGACGGGTGCGCTCATTGGATTTGTCTTTCTGACATACCGATTTCTCGAGCCCATTGCCGAAATCACAGAAGTTTTATTCCAAACACAAACTGCCGTCTCGGGGCTGAAACGAGTTTTAGGTGTCTTAGCGATTCCTGTTGGTCCGCCACAAAGTGATTTTCCCATTTCGCTACCCGTTGGCTCTTTGGATATTGATATTCGAAATGTTGGATTCACCTATCAAACACGTGAGACGGGTGATCGAGGATCCTTAGAGGTCCCAGCCTTAAATGGTGTCAACGCTTTGATTGCATTCGGTAGTCGCGTCGCAGTTGTTGGTGAAACCGGTTCAGGCAAAACGACGCTTGGTCGTTTGCTCGGTCGCTTCAGCGATCCCACCATCGGCGGAATTACGTTGGGTGGCGTCGCTCTCACCATGGTGGCTAATGAGGAATTGCGTCAGCGTGTGGTGGTCGTTCCTCAAGAGCCCTTTCTCTTTGATGACACAATCGGCAACAACCTTCGTTTCGTCAGCGCATCGGTCAATGATCAGCAATTGCTTGATGTTTTTGCGGCACTCGGACTAGATGACTGGCTGATGGGTTTGGAACATGGCCTCGAGACCGTTGTGGGCCAACGAGGTGCGCAACTCTCCTCGGGTGAGCGCCAATTGATCGCCCTCGTTCGAGCGTCACTTGTGGATCCCGCAATCCTCGTCCTAGATGAGGCAACCTCGTCCGTTGATGCCGTCACAGAATTACGATTGGGTCGAGCCATGGAGAAGATTTCGCAAGGTCGTACAACAATTTCCATTGCGCATCGATTGTCAACTGCCAAGCGTGCAGACAGAATTTTGGTATTGGATCAGGGTCGGCTTGTTGAAGATGGGTCGCATCTCGAACTTGTCAACGCGGGCGGCACCTATTCCTCAATGTATTCATCTTGGATTACCGCTACGGACACTTCTGGAGACGAGAAAGCACCCCCAGAGATGAGATGATGAGGATATGGAAATTGTCCTTGTTCGCCATGGTCAGCCTGAATGGGTGAGAGACGATCTAAATGTTGATAATCCACCTCTGACATCTCTCGGTTTTCGGCAGGCGGAACTGGTCGGGCGGGCCTTAGAAAAGGAACATTTTGATCAAGTCTGGGTGTCGCCTCTTCTGCGGGCGCAACAGACAGCCGCGCCACTCTTACAGATGTTAGATCTGCCTTTGGGTGAGGAATCAACACAGGCTTGGCTTGAGGAGATACGCAATCCGTTATGGCACGGCACGCCGCGCGAAAAAGCCGATGCCGCCTATCAGGAAGAGAGAAGTCGCCCGGCTGAAAAACGCTGGGACGGATTGCAGGACGGAGAACCTGTTCGGGACTTTGTGCAGCGAATTCATTTTGGTGCGAACCTATTTTTGTCAGAGCGAGGAATCACGCGCTCTGCGCAACAACTTCCAGTTTGGAACATTGAAAAACCGGATCAAACTATTCTCCTCATCGCCCATGCCGGTACCAACAGTGTCTTTATTAATCACATGCTTGGCTTAACCCCCACGCCTTGGGAGTGGGAGCGTTTCGTTATCGCTCACGCGTCGATTAATCGTTTGTCCTCATATGAGATTGGTGATGGTCATACTTTTGGTCTGACGAAACTAAGTGATGTTGAACATCTACAAGCAGATGAAAGGACTTATTGATGTCTGAACGAGATCTGGATGTGAATGCACTCAAGATGTATTCGTTTTTGGTTTTTTCTAAACTAGAAGGAGCGGTGACTTCAGGGATGATCCATCTAGGGGATCGCCTCGGACTCTATGGAGCATTAGCGAGTTCACCGGCCGCAGTGAGTTGTGCACAATTGGCTGGTAAAACCTCGCTCCATGAAAGGTGGGTACAGGAGTGGTTGCACAATCAAGCCGCAGCGCGTCTGATTGAAGTATCAATTGAAGAAAACGGGAATGAGCTCTATTCTCTCACACCTGAGGCGGCCGTCGTTTTGGCGGATGAAAATCATCCAGCGTTTGGCATGGGTATGTTTCACCGACTGCCGCAGACAATGGAAAGTCTCAAAGCCCTCCCAGAAAGTTTTAAGACTGGGTTGGGCTACGACTATGACAGTTACGGACCAGAAGGAGCCGCAGGAATTGAGCGCAGTTTCGAGCCATGGAGTCGCTCCTATCTGTTGCCAGTCGTTTTGCCAGCTTTGGATGGAGCAGTTGAACGGCTGACGGCAGGTGCTCAAGTCGCCGATATCGGTTGTGGTGCTGGGGGAGCAGCCGTTCGGATGGCGACTGCGTTTCCCCGTAGCGTTGTGACGGGTTACGACATTTCAAGATTTGCTCTTGATCGCGCTGTTGCCAAGAAAGCCGAGCAACAACTCAGCAATGTTTCATTTGTGGATCCACGTACCAATCCGCTTCCCGAAGATGAGTCTCTAGATCTCATTACGGCCTTTGACTGCATTCACGACATGACCCATCCCCAAGCTGTGATGGGAGCGATCCGGC
>WLTJ01000196.1 GCA_009705435.1 Actinomycetota bacterium
CCAGGAAGCGGAAAACTCCAGGCGTAACCCGGCAACAAATCTGCGTCAAACCAAATGATCAATCGTTGTGCTGCTGTGCCTGTGACATTGCTGGCGTATTGGCGAAAGGCGTGCCATTCACCGAGGTATCCGGGCTCGGAGAGACCGAGCGACTTGCGCACTGGACTCCACATTCCATCGGCAGCAATGAGCCATGTGCTGCGAAAGACATGTGGTTCATCATTGGCACGCACCGAAACAAAAAGTTGCTCACTGTTGACGCTCAGCGATTCATATGCGCAGTTCTCTATAACGGTGATTCCTTCGTCCCGAGCCTGCGTGAGTAAAGCGTTATCAAGTTCAAGGCGCGGAGTGACGGCAGCAAATTTTCCGTTTGACGGCAAGGGCACACACACTTCGCGTCCACTTGGCGAGCGCAACCAAGCGGCCTCAACATCGAACCACGAAGGTACGGTCGCTGGGTCAAAGTTGAGTTTTTCAAGTTCCCGTAAAGCCAACGTGGTGAGGCCATCGCCGCAACATTTATCGCGGGGAAATTGTGCCTTGTCGATCACGATGACGTGCAACCCGGCACGTGTGGCGGTGATCGCCGCGGCAATGCCCGCGGGACCCGCCCCGACGATCAACAGATCACAGTCAGATGAGGTTTTTTGACCGTCGAGCGTCACATTGTCAGGCTAGAAGCGAGCAAGGATTGGTGCGCTACCCAATGCCATTCTCTATGATTGAAAATGTACATGTCACATCCATCGTGGGTGGGACGACAAAGTTGAATGGAGATCCGAGATGGCTCGGTTATGTGAAGGAAAAGTTGCAATCGTGACCGGAGCCGGTCGTGGAATCGGACGTGAACACGCCCTCAGTTTGGCATCTCAAGGTGCCAAGGTTGTGGTGAATGACCTAGGCGGCAATGTTGATGGAAGTGGCGGAGACCTCAGTCCTGCTGATCAAGTGGTAGCCGAAATTCGTGGCATGGGTGGCGAGGCTGTTTCCAATGGTGACAGTGTCAGCGATTGGGCGGGAGCAGAGCGTCTGATCAATACCGCGATTGAGGCATTTGGCGATCTCAACATCGTGGTCAATAACGCAGGTATCTTGCGCGACCGGATGTTGTTCTCAATGTCTGAAGCAGAGTGGGATGCGGTCATCAACGTGCACCTCAAAGGAACATTCGCTCCGACACGCTTTGCTTGCGTGTACTGGCGTGAGCAGTCCAAGGCGGGCAAGCCAGTGTCGGGTCGCATCATCAACACCACCTCGGTGTCAGGCATTTACGGCAACCCTGGGCAGACAAACTACGGAGCAGCCAAGGCTGGCATCGCATCATTCACCAACATCGCTGCTTTGGAAATGTCGCGCTATGGCGTCACAGTTAATGCTGTTGCTCCGGTGGCTTTGACTCGTATGACCGAAGGTCTCGGACCAGCGCCAGAGAGCGACGAAGAACGAGAGAAGCGTTCGCCACGTTGGATCGCACCGATTGTTACGTGGTTGGCGTCTGACGAAGCAGCAGGCGTGACGGGACGCATCTTCGAAGCGAGTGGCGATGTATTAGCCGTCTCTGAAGGTTGGGTCCGTGGACCAAAGCATGCACCAGTTGATGACCCGACCATTCTTGGTCCGATTGTGGCTGAATTGTTGGCCAAGGCTCGCAAAAACTCGGGTATGGACGGAACTCCAGGCGGCTGGCCGCAGCCGCGTTCGTAATTTGATCTCGTAAAGAACTAGAACCTGTACATCACTACTTAAGGAGAAATGCAATGCCATTGAATCCATCTGCTGTCGGCGCTGTCGGCGATATTCGTACCATGTCATGGAATTCGAAAGATGCTTTGTTGTATGCCGTGGGAATTGGAGCAGGTCAAAGCGATCTGCCATTCACCACAGAGAACACCAAAGACATTCAGCAAGTTGTCTTTCCAACCTTCGCTGTTGTTGCTGGCTCCGGCACTGCTTCAGCGGGCAAGAGTGCGATGAGTGAAATTGGTTCATTCAACTTCGCGATGTTGGTGCACGGTTCGCAAGCGATCACACTGCATCGTCCGATCCCTGTTGAGGCTGAAGTGACAGTGCAAGACAAAGTTGTAGCGATGTACGACAAGGGCAAGGCCGCCGTTGTTGTCACTGAAGCCGAGACCAAGTTGAAGAGTGGTGAATTGTTGTGGACCACGCGTTCATCAGTTTTCATTCGTGGTGAAGGCGGATGGGACGGCGACCGCGGACCATCGGGACCTCAGAATGTTCCACCAGAGCGTACGCCCGATCACGAAGTGACATTACAGACCTCACCTGATCAGGCCTTCGTGTATCGCCTCTCGGGTGACCGTAATCCATTGCACACCGATCCATCCTTCGCTGCCATCGGCGGATTTGATCGTCCGATTTTGCACGGTTTGTGCTCGTATGGTTTCACTGGCCGCGCGTTGTTAGGCGCATTGTGTAATAACGATGTCACCAAGTTCAATCACATTGAAGGTCGTTTCTCTTCGCCGGTCATGCCGGGTGATGCTTTGACCGTGCGGATGTGGACAATCGCCTCAGGTGAAACAGTGTTCACAACCTCAGTCGGTGATCGAGTTGTGATCGATCAAGGTCTCGTTCGTCACTCCTGAATTTAGAAGAGTCGTAGTTCTTCTGGTCGACGGCCGCGCAGATCTTCATAATCAACTTCTGCCCAAGCAATTCCTCGTTGTTCGGCCATTGTGCGCGCTTGGGGTTTAATAACTTGGGCCACAAAGATTCCACGTAATCCTTTGAGGTTGGCATCTGGACGCAAGAGTTCGAGATAGCGCGCAAGTTGTTCAACGCCGTCAATCTCGCCACGACGTTTGATTTCAATGGCCACGGAATTTCCGTGACGGTCAATACACATCAAGTCAACGGGACCAATGGGCGTCGGCCATTCGCGACGCACGAGAATGAGACCATCTTCAATTGTCTCGGGCAGAGCTGCAAGAAGTTCTTGTAGATGTGCCTCGACGCCGTCTTTTTGTAAACCAGGATCTTCGCCAAACTCTTGAGCGTGATCGCTGAATATCTCGTGAAAAGTGATGGTCAGAGTTTCGCCCTTGGGATTAGAGACAACCCATTGACCATCTAATTCAACGATGGTGTTGGGCGCTGTCATCCAGTTCAGGGGCTTATATGCACCACCGTCGCTATGGATGGCCACGCAACCGTCGGCTTTTACCATCACTAAGCGAACTGCCTCTGGCAACGTGGCATCGAGGCGACCGGCATATTGAACGCTGCAACGAGCGACGACAAGGCGCATAACGAGAACCCAACCTAGTTGTTAATGACCCACATGATCGCGCATGCGTTTTTGGATCAGATCACGTCTGGCCTGAAGTTCTTTATAGGTCATGCGGTCAACGTTATCTTCGAGTCCCAAACTGGCTTTGACTCCAGACATATCGAAGGCAACTGCATCGGGATCAACTCCGAGTTCTTTACCGAGGCGGTCTCCATGGCGTTGCGCGAACATCATGGAGATATTGGCGACCTCGCCGAGGATGTCAAGATCGGGTGCAAGACGTGAGATTGCCCCATCAAGAAACACCATGTTTTTGACATAGAGCATGAGTTCTTTCGGCAAACTTGCCCCATAGCCGAGGAGGGCTTTGATCACTCTCTGCACCTCAGTGACCATTTGCTCACCCGACAGTGTGGTTGGGTCAATGGTGGCTTGATCAAGACGTAGATCTTTAATGACAGCACCTAGATCTGTGTCCATTGGTAGTGCACCCAAATCGCGTAGCGCAGTCATCTGGCCCATGACGTCGTTGGTCGTCGCACTGAGCATCAGTCGTAGAAACGCCAAACGACGTTCTTGCGACAGGCGTGCCACAATGCCGAAATCTAAAAGCGCTGTTCGTCCATCTTGCAGAACGAATAAGTTGCCGCCGTGAAGATCGCCGTGGAAAATGCCGTGGATCATCGCGCCTTCCATAAAGGCGATCATGCCAGTGCGAATTACTGCTTCTGTATCAATGCCAGCGTCTTTCATGCCAGCCACATCATCAAAGTTAAATCCAGAGATGCGCTCCATCACCAGCACTCGGCGCG
>WLTJ01000197.1 GCA_009705435.1 Actinomycetota bacterium
GAGTGAACCAAATGCTGGAAGCGATATGGCCAGTATTCGCAGTAAGGCCACCCGTGACGGCGACGAATGGGTTCTCAACGGTCAAAAGATTTGGGCCAGTCGTGCAGTATGGGCGGACTGGTGTTTCGGTATCTTTCGTACCGACCCCACTGCCGAACGACATCGCGGATTGACATTTATTTTGTGTCCCCTTGATCTGCCAGGAATCACGGTGCGACCAATCGCACAACTTGATGGCGACACCGGTTTCGCTGAAATCTTTTTTGACGATGTACGCGTTCCCGTGGCGAACACTTTGGGTGAAGAAAATAAAGGTTGGGCCGTGGCAATGGCTACGGCTGGGTTTGAACGCGGCGTCAGTCTTCGCAGTCCCGCACGCTTCACCGAGGCCGTGAAGCGACTGATTCATCTCTGGAAAACTTATGGCGATCCGACCGATACCGCACTTTCCGACGCAGTGACTGATGCGTGGATGCAAGCTGAGGGATACCGACTGCACACATATCAAACAGTGACTGGCATGTTGGAAGGTCGCACGATTGGCGCAGAAGCAAGTCTGAACAAGATCTTTTGGAGTGAGATGGATGTTCGGATCCACGAAATAGCACTACAAATCCTCGGTCCTGAAGCCGAACGTATGGAGGGACCATCTGAGAGATGGGTGGACGGTTTCCTGTTCTCGCTGAGTGGTCCGATCTATGCCGGCACAAACGAAATTCAACGCAACATCATCGCCGACCGAGTTTTGCAATTACCAAAAGGCATATGACCCATGAAGTTTTCCTTTACTCAAGACCAGCGCCTCTTCGCCGAGGGACTGCGCGACTTACTGAGCAAACAATGCACCCCGACCCACGTACGTGAAGTGTGGGAGAACCAAGCGGGCCATCTCCCAGATCTCTGGTCACGCCTTGCCGAGATGGGCGTGTTGTCAATGTTGGTACCCGAATCGCAAGGTGGGATGGGCGGCACCTTGATTGATGCGGTGTTGCTATTCCAGGAACTTGGCCGCGCTGCTGTACCGGGACCAGTGCTTGAGCACATGGCCGTCGCCGCACCTGCTCTTGCTCGCTCGCAATGGGCACCCGCACTCAACGACGGCACGACTATTGCCACTCTGTGGGTCGACAACAGCCCCTACGTTGCTCACGCACAGGTCGCCGATCTTGTTTTACGACATGATGCGGTCATCACTGGCTTTTCGTCAACCGATGTACACGGCATTGACGGTGGACGACAACTGTTCACAATTTCTGGTGGATCTGAAAGCGCCGCTTCAGCACAAGTCTTCGGCTTACCTGCCAGCGATGTGATGGCCCTTGCGAGCGCGGCATATTTGATCGGTGTTAGTGAATCAATGATTGAGGTTGCCGCAGAATACGCGCGCCAGCGCGAACAGTTTGGTAAGCCGATCGGCTCCTTTCAAGCAGTTAAGCACCTGATGTCGGATGCTCTTCTCAAAGTTGAATTCGCCAAGGCTCCTACATACCGCGCCGCTTGGAGTGCAAGCACGGGGTCACCGACCGCGTTACGCGATATCAGTATGGCTAAGGCTCTTGCAAGCGAAGCTGCTTATCGCGCCAGTCGCAGCACGATGCAGGTACACGGTGGAATTGGCTACACATGGGAAGCCGACCTACAACTGTGGATGAAAAAATCTTGGGCCTTGATGCGCGCCTACGGCGATGCCACATACCATCGCCGCCGTATTGGCGCCTCAGTGCTTCACGGGTAATTTCAATCAGGAAATGGTGAGCCACTAATTGGCAACATACTGATTGTGATGTAACCATTTTGGAATCCGCTGACATCACCCGTTGGCACAACCGTTGAGGCACAATCATTGGCGTTGTAATCCGATGTTCCTATTGATTCGATGGGCGTTTCAATAACACCACGAACACTTAAACCAGCGGCGCATGAAGGTGCATTGACATTGAGAAATTCGGTGACGGTTTCGCCATCAGCACGAGCCAACAATTCGTCACGATGAACTTCAATCCATTCGACGACATACCCAGCCGACGTTGGAAAATCAGGTTCTGTAGCGAGCCCTTGGCTGACTGCGACTGACGGAATATTGTGAGCCGCTGCTGCTCGGGCAGCGCCAACTGTTCCTGACAGGGGCACGATCTCTACACCGTAATTTTGACCATTATTGATACCAGAAACAACAAGATCAGGCACAAAGTCAATGCCACCCTGGTCGATTGCCCAAACAATCGTGTCTGCCGGAAATCCTGCCACAGCCTTCGCTGGATAACCGCTCTTGGTGGTCGCATCGGTGACGACCAAGTCCCCAGCGGTTGTCTTGCCACCGGTTCCACTTTGGTTCTCCAATGGGGCAACAACCGTCACGGTCACATTGTTCATTGCCAACAAAGATTGCACCATCACATCAATGCCATCGGCGCCCACTCCGTCGTCATTAGTGACCAAGATGCGCAAGGGTCCCGGAGCACTCGTTGTCGTCGGCGCGTCAGTCACTGGTACTTCAGTCACTGGTGCGACCGATGTGACGATATTGCCATCACTTGAACAAGCCGTCACTCCCAATAGGCCAAGTAGCGCAACTCCGAATATACGAGTCAAATTTTTCATGATTTCTCCCTCTCACGCCGTGCTTCAACCTTATGCCCTACCCGCCCGAGCAACGAGAAAGTCTGTCACTGTTCACCCGAGCGAGTAGAACTATTACGTGACAGTTCATATGACAACACCTCGTCCGCCCGTTCGGACCTCTCTGGTGATCGGACTTGGACTCGGTGCCGGTCTGTTGTCTGGACTGTTTGGAGTTGGCGGGGGCATTCTGGTCGTCCCGGTCCTGGTACTCCTACTCAAGTTTGATCAACGACTTGCCAATGGCACATCTCTTGGTGCAGTACTGCCGATTTCCATTTCCAGTTTGCTCACTTATTGGAGTCATGACAACGTTGACTGGAACATGGCCTTATGGTTAGCAGTCGGATCATTGGCAGGGGCAATCCTCGGAACAAAATGGATTCACATCTTGCCCAAAAAAACTCTTGGCTATCTATTCGCAGCGATGCTCTTGATCACCGCAGTGCGTCTTTTTATTCCGCTCAGCGCCGATGGACGTTCGACACTCACCATATTTTCTGCTCTTGCTTTAATTGTCATTGGCCTCGTCACTGGGACATTGGCTGGGCTACTGGGCATTGGAGGCGGCGTGGTGATGGTCCCTGCTATGGCTGTTTTCTTTAGTGAACTCAGCGTCGTCGCCAAGGGAACCTCCGCTGCTGTGATCATTCCAACATCAATCATGGGCACTTGGCGCAATTGGAAAACCAACAATGTTGATCTTAAAGTTGCTGCGCTCGTCGGCTTTTCGGGCATTCCAGCGGCAATCGCCGGCGGAATCATTGCTGATCACATGTCACAGGATCTGTCAAACATCTTGTTTGCTTCACTCGTACTCGTTGTGGCCCTGCGTATGATTTGGGACTTACAAAAAAATCCAAGTGACTGAATTAGCGGCGCGAGGCAACAACATCTGCCAAACGGTCGAGCATTGCCGGATCGCTTGTGGCGGGAACGATAATGAATTCATCGGCCCCTTCAGCTTCAACCTTGTCAAGCAAATCAACGAGACGCGAAGGTTCGTAGAGATTCATTGCTTCTGCCAAAGAGCGAGCGAAGTCTGGAGAGAAGACTTGTAAATATGCCGATGCGAAGTCACGCAAGTTCTCTGCGGCGTTGGGTCCTAACGATACGAACGAACCGGTTACCAATCGTGGCTTATCGGCGCGACCTGCCGTCGTCCATGCGTCTTGAGTTGCCCTAAAGAGTCGGCCCGCTTCTTGCGCATCGCCCAGGAGGGTGAATCCGCTCACCCCAATCGCCCATTGAGCCGCACGAGCCAAAGATTTTGGACCCATCGCCGAAGCCAAAATTGGCGGCCCTCCAACCTGCATGGGAAGTGGCCCAACTTGTTCCCCGTCGGCAGCCGTCCCACCAGACCACAAACGCTTCAACTCATGTACCGAGTCATCAAGGCGCTTATGCCGACCCGCAAAGGGCGAATCTAAAGCGGC
>WLTJ01000198.1 GCA_009705435.1 Actinomycetota bacterium
AAATGCTCAGGGTATCGGGGGTTGGGGTGTTGGTGAGTGCAGGGATACCCTGAAGGTTGTTACTCGGGCGAGTGGCGAAATGGCAGACGCGCTAGCTTCAGGTGCTAGTGATCGTAAGATCGTGGGGGTTCAAGTCCCCCCTCGCCCACTGTGAATGAAGGGACAAATCCCTGTTGAGGGGGCTTGATCAGGATGCTTCGTTAAGTGATTGGTACGCCTTTGGTACGCCTTCTTTTGGGAGACCTTGTGTCGAGTGCGTTCGGGGTTTCCTACTAATGGTTGTTACTTGCTTTTTATGCACAAGCGACTACTGCCGGAGACTTAATAGCTGTCGGCGCGCTTGACAAAGCTATTGATCTCTAGGACGCCCACTTTGTGTTGTCATCGCGACGAAGAGAACTAGCGGGGATGGTACGAAATGTGGATTGAACTGACCGACGGTTTTCGGTCAGTTACGAAAAGTTAAAAAGACCGCACAGGACGAACGTGGAACGGATTTGTTTTAACATTCTTGTCAGAGGCTTCGCGACAAAAGACTTCAAACCACGCGTAGTTGGCGTCGAACTCAGAGGAGCTCCACCAACCGCAAGTCAAAGAACCACCAACCATCGCTCGGTTTGTATACAACTGATTTAGTTCGTCCTTTGATGGTAAAAACCAGTCGGACTGGCCACCCAAAACCAAATCATAAGCGTATTCGGCTGCGAGAGTATCCATGGCACTATCAGGACAGTCAGCCGCAATAATGTCGGCCGTGTTTTGTTCACCGTCACCAATCGCTGTCCCATCGGCACCGATGATCGATGTCTCTCTACAGCCCCACACAGCGGTCAGCCAGGTTAAGTCGCTTCCACCGCATGTGCCATCAGACCACCCGGCACACGCCGCCTCGAAATATTGGGAACCCTCAGGACGAGTCAGATCCACATAAAAGATAATGCCGCCACCAGGACCCGTTTGGCCCACTCTGTAGGGCTTACGGGTGATCGTCTTCGTTGAGGTTTTCGCTGGATGTTTACCTGACTTAGCGATCTTCAACGTCAACGTGCACGAGATACCTGTACCCATCGTCAATTTGGTTGGATCGCTTTTCGGTGTCAACGTACACGAACCCTTTTTTGACCATGTCTTCACGCCAGACGAATTTGATGTTGCAATAGCCGACAGGCTCTTGACTTGACCCGCTGTCAAAGACGACACCCTCCACGTCACCGTCGTTGATGTCGCAGCTGCCACAGAACTAGCAGTGACACCACTCAACAATCCAGCCAGCATCAACGCACCGACAAGGAAAGTGGCTCTTGATCGCATCAGCGAACCCTACAACACGCCCCAGCGAACCCGTCACGACACTTGGCGAACAGACCGATCGTTTTGAGGGTCTGTCATGAATAGTTAAAAAGAACGTATAGGACGGAAGTAGCCGTTGTTTTCTTTTTGAATATGAATGTAGCAACCGCTGTAGCAGTTGACATTCATGCCGATATGTAAGTTGGCACTGAGCTCAGAGGAGCTCAAATAGTTCTCATCTGAACCCGGCATACCACTAATTGCTTCCCGCCTGACCCACACCTGACTCAATTCATCTTTTGATGGCACAAACCAATCGCTTTGACCACCCAAAACCAAACGGTCGGCGAATTTGGCTAAGGCGCTATCTTCACAACCATTCAGTATGTCGATCGTGTTCTGTTCACCGGTCCCAATCGCTGTTCCGTCAGCACCAGTGATGGGGGTCCCAGCACAGCCCCACGTAGCCAAGCGGTCGCGGGAACCTTCATTGAGGTCGAAACCACATGTGCGATCAGACCAGCCGGCACAGGCTGCCTCAAAATATTGTGAACCCTCAGGACGTGTCATATCAACCCAGAAGATTGTGCCCCCAGCAGGACCGGTATCACCCACACCGTACAGAGCAAGGATCATCGTCTTCGATGACGTTTTCGCCGAATATTTACTTGTCTTCGCGATCTCCAACGTCAAGGTGCACGACCCCGTCGAACCCATCGTCAATTTTGGTGGATCACTTTTCGGCGACAAGACACACGAACCCGTTTTCGACCATGTCTTCATACCAGGCGAATTCGTTTTAGCCAGATCCGACAGATTCTTGACTTGACCGGCCGTCAGTGAGGAAATCTTCCACGTCACCGTCGTAGTCGTAGCAGGGCTTGGAGCGCGGATGATTGTATGTGTTGCCGTCTTCGCCGGATATTTACCCGACTTAGCGATCTTTAAGGTCAAGGTACACGACTTACCTGTGCCCATCGACAAAAACCCCTTAAACCCTTCCGGCAAAAAGCGACACGAACCCGTTTTCGACCATGTCTTCACACCAGGCGAATTCGTTGAAGCCAGATCCGACAGCCACTCATTTTGGCCTGCGGTCATAGACGACAACTTCCACGTCACCGTCGTCTTTGTCGCAGCTGCCACAGAGTTAGCGGTGACGCCACCCAATAAAGCGACCATAACCAACGCGCCGGCAAGGAAAATCGCTCTTGATCGCATCAGCGAACCCTACAACACGCCCTAGCGAACCCGTCACGACGCTCGCTGAACAGACCGACAGTTGAGGGGTCTGTTGAGAATAGTTTTCAAGTCCCCCCTCGCCCACCACATGCTGAGTTAGCCCCGATGAGTGGTCTGTTCTAGGGTGTCTATATGGCTACGACCACTTCAGAGATGCCTCAACGACTTGTCAACTTGCGGCGTTGGAATCTGGCCCTGGGGTTCTTACACGCCGTGCAGGCATTGGCCATTCTGTTGATGGCGGGGAATTTCGCGATCACTATTACTTCTAACTTTCCCGTCGGGCCTCCGGGAACGCGCTTGGAAATGCCACAGGGCTTATTTGACTTGGCTATTGGGCCAGCCGTTGCTGTTTTCCTCGCTCTGGCAGCGATTGATCATCTGTTAACGGCCACGATCAAGCGTGCCACCTATGAAAATGATCTTGCTCGCGGCATCAACCGTTTTCGTTGGGTGGAGTATGCGTTCAGCGCCACGCTGATGCTGATTCTGATTGGTTCATATAGCGGTGTCACCGATATCACCGCTGTCTTCGCCGTCATCGGTGCGAATGTTGGAATGATTTTATTCGGATGGCTGCAAGAAGCTTTGAATCCGATTGGACGATCAAAGACCACGATGCTGCCATTTTGGTGCGGGGCTTTGGTGGGTATCACTCCGTGGATTGCGATTTGGTTCAACGTCATTGGAGCCGACACTGTTCCCGGGTTTGTGTATGGCATTGTCGTGGCCGAACAGATTTTCTTTTTCTCATTTGGATTGAATCAGTGGCTGCAATATCGCGGACGCGGAAAGTGGTCCAACTATCTCTATGGAGAAAAGGTGTATCTCGTTCTTAGTTTGGCGGCCAAGTCGGTGCTGGCCTGGCAGATTTATGGCGGATCATTGTCCAATTAGAACGTTAGGGTTGCGTCAATCGTCGGCGTAGTTCGACATACACCGCGTCACCAACGATCGCTGTGAGTTCTTGCGACAAACTTTCGATGACTTGATTTTCTCCGACGTAGGCCTCGGGTTCCTCGGTGCAACACCAGGCCATGTTCTCACTGTGCTCGCCCCAATCAGATTTCTTCCAAGCACGCACTGTGGCGATTTCTACATCATCTTCGCGCATCACCCAATCAACCTTGATGGGTAATTGCCAACATACAGAAGGTTTCCAATCAACAGGTGATTCGTTATAACTGAGAGCACCGAGGTGTAGTGCACAACCTTCACCGCCGGCAAAACCGTGACGGTTATGAAAGATACAGGCGCCGTCAATCACTCGTGTTGCATCGTTTTGTTCATCTCGAAAAATTCCATTGACTATCGCTTCATCGTGAAACTGAAAAATATCTGGTGACAGAGTGGCGGCTAATGCAGCGACATTCATTGCTTCGTAAGGTCCATCAAGTTCGGCCCCGAGCGAGCAACAGCCGTGACCAGTTTCGGCGTCTCGTGTGGATCCGATACCGAGACAGCCGCGACCCCAAATACACGTCCATTGCGAGGTCA
>WLTJ01000199.1 GCA_009705435.1 Actinomycetota bacterium
GATTTCAGGAGTGTTGGTGAATAAATATTGTCCGCTGATTCTGCGAGAAAAGAACCACCAAACCCTGGCCCACCGGGATTGACCAAGAGTGTTCCGATACGTTGTGACGAATCCGTGGCCATGTGTTTGGTGAGATATAAAGATGTCGTTGCCGAATTCTCATCGGCGTAATCAATTGGAACATCTAGATAGCCACATTCAAGACCATCGCCGCAGGAGTCCCACGAGATTGCATTGGCTGGGTCAGTCGTCTCAGGTTGGGCGGTGCTTGCGGGCACCTCAGTATCAGAACTCGTACTGCAAGAAGCCAGCACCAAACTGAGGATCACCAGTCCAGATCTCCAGCGCGGGATATAAACATTCACCTTTTAATGTTAGACGGTAAAAAACTTTTGTGTAGACACATCAGCAATTGGTGATATCCGGTCCATCTGACAGCGTGAGCAGATATTCATCAACAATCTGTGTGACACACGGGTCCGAACCATAGGTGGTGTGCTGTTCAAGTTGGCTGACGACAAGTCGCGCGTGACCCAATGTTGTTGCCAGCTGTCTTGTTCCAGATAATGGCGTCGCAGCGTCGCCGACACTCCCCACAACAAGAATTCTGTTTGCTGTATCTGCACGTAGTGAGAGACCGCCTTGCGTGGGCGTTGTCCAATGCGCACAGATCATCATTTCTTGGATCCACGAAGCACCCAATCGTGGTGCCACATTTTGCAGGCGTGACTCAAGTCCGAGAATATCTTGCGGTGTCAGTTGCTCATCTCTGTCAGCGCAGGTGATCGCTATATATGCATCAATTGAATTATCGATGAAGCCATTATTTTGTCGCCCAAAATAATCGTCGAACAACATGAGCAGAGGCTCCCCATCACCCGAAGAAGAAGCCGATAAAGCATCCTCTAATTCGCCCCAACGGTACGAACCGTAAAGAGTCGCGATGATGCCCGTTTGGGCAACACCTTGATTGGTAGGTGGGCGAGTGGGGCAGCAAGTTATAGGTGAATTGTCGAGACCTAACATGATTCGGTCAAAGGCTTGGCGCGCTGTCTCATCAACTTGGATGAACGAACATTGGTTGATATCGCACTGGTCAAGAAAAGTATTGAGTGATGTTTCAAAACCTTTGGCCTGCAAAATTAGGTCGTCAACGTACCCAAGAATCGGATCAATGGCGCCGTCGAAAACTGCAGCGCGCACTGATGTGGGAAATAGCGTGGCCCAAGTAGCGCCGAGTTTCGTGCCGTATGAAAAACCAGCAAATGAAATCTTCTCTTCGCCCAGAGCTCTGCGCAAAACATCCATGTCCCTGGCCGCATCGATTGTTCCCACGTGGGTAAGTATGTCGCCACTACGGGCCGCACATGAATCGGCAAAACTCTTTGCGCCATCTACGAGAGATTCCAATTCGCCGTCATTGTCGGGAGAAGGATCAAGTCTGAAATAATCATCCATCGTGTCAACACAATCGATTGCTGGATCTGACCCGCCGACGCCGCGGGGATCCCAAGCCACGATGTCGAAGCGTTCAACTATTGAGGTACTAAAAACTTGTACTGCGTACGATGCCCAATCCGTTGCCGCTGAGCCTGGACCACCAGGGTTGACTAAAAGAGTCCCGATGCGGGAGGCCGGTTGCGTAGCGCGATGGCGGGCAACCGGAAGAATAAATGTGCCCAACTCCGGAGACGAGTAGTCGAAAGGCACTTCAAGTGATGCGCAATCAATTCCGCTGTCGCACTCTTTCCATGTCAGCGTGGTCTCCCAATCGTTCACCGTCAGAACCGACGGATCGGTGATATCTGGGGATGAATTTCGGGCCTCACTGGAGCATGCTGTGACGATGAGCACCATCACTAGTGCGCAAAGTCTCATTCGGGCCATAGCAAACCTTAGAGGTAGCCTGCACTCTTATGCGTATGGGACCTCACATGATGATGCCGAGTGATTCGACGGCAGTGAAAGGTCGCAAAATTGACCGCTCATCGCTGGCCCGTGTCTGGCAGTTTGCTCGCCCATACAAGGTCAGCATCATCGGTTTTTTGGTCTCCATACTTTTAGCTGCGGCGATCGCCTTGGTCCCGCCGTTCGTCTTTCGTGCAATCATTGACGATGCCATACCCTCGGGGAATCGCGGTCGTATCTGGTGGCTCGCATCATTTGCTATTGCTGCCGCATTGTTTGATGCAGTTTTGGCGATCACTCAGCGTTGGTATTCTTCGCGCATTGGCGAAGGTCTGATCTATGACCTGCGCGTTGCTCTCTTTGACAAAGTTCAACGAATGCCAGTCGCTTTCTTTACGCGGACTCAAACAGGTTCCTTAATGAGTCGCCTGAGTAATGATGTCGTTGGTGCTCAATCTGCCGTGACATCAACTCTCGGAAGTGTTGTCAGTAATGTCGTTGTGCTGTTGACGACATTGGGGGCGATGCTCACTCTTGAGTGGCGATTGACCTTACTGTCACTGATCGTTTTGCCGGTCTTTGTGATTCCTGCGCGTCGCGTTGGTCAACGCCTACAAGTGATTGCTCGTGAGCAGATGACGCTTAACGCTCAAATGAATACTCAAATGACTGAGCGTTTCAATGTCTCAGGGGCCTTACTGGTCAAGTTGTTTGGTCGCCACCAAAGCGAGGTTGATGCATTTTCCAGTCGTGCTTCACGGGTACGCGATATCGGCATTCTTTCAGCTCTTTACGGTCGGGTGTTCTTTGTTGCACTTGGCTTGGTGGGTGCTCTTGGAGCAGTTGCTGTTTATGGCATCGGTGCCCAACTTGTCGTTTCTGATGATCTCACATCGGGCACATTGGTGGCACTGGCGACATTGGTGTCACGTGTGTACCAACCCCTCACGGGCTTGACCAATGCACGGGTTGATCTCTTGACTTCGTTTGTCAGTTTTGATCGTGTCTTTGAAGTTCTTGATGCGCCTGTATCTATTGCCGATAAACCTGGGGCAATTGATCTCGTTAACCCTCAGGGCCGCATTGAGTTTGATTGCGTGACTTTTCGTTATCCACCCGCCAGTGAGGTCTCGGTTCCTTCACTGGAAATGCCCGGTGCGCCCACTGGCGACCCTGATGTTGATGTGCTGAAAAATATGTCATTGACAATTGAGCCCGGTGAGACGATCGCTGTTGTTGGGGCATCTGGCTCTGGCAAGAGCACTATGGCCTCGTTGATTCCGCGTCTCTATGACGTCACGGCGGGTTCAGTGAAAATTGATGGTCACGATGTGCGCGACTTAACGGGTCACTCATTGCGTGCGGCCATTGGGGTTGTCTCGCAAGATCCACATCTCTTTCACGAGAGCATGGAATCCAATTTGCGTTACGCCAAACCTGATGCAAGTCAGGCTGAAATCATTGAGGCATGTCGCGCGGCGCGTATTCTGGACACGATCGAATCTTTGCCAGACGGTTTCGCCACAATTGTCGGCGAGCGGGGCTATCGCCTCTCAGGTGGCGAAAAACAGCGACTTGCCATTGCCCGTTTGCTGTTGAAGAATCCTGCGGTGATGATTCTTGATGAGGCAACTAGCCACCTTGACAATGAAAACGAAGCCCTTGTGCAGGCTGCCCTCGATGAAGCTCTTCGTGGGCGCACAGCCTTAGTTATCGCTCACCGACTTTCAACCATTCGTGATGCTCATCGCATTGTGGTGATTGAAGATGGCCACATTATTGAGCAGGGGTCGCACGCCGAGTTAATAGACAAAGATGGCGCGTATGCGCGTCAAGTGCGCGCTGGCGAAACGATTATTGATTCTTGATCTCAGCGGGGTCGCTGTTGCGCGCCACGAATGAGCGCGCCACTCAATACCCCAGTGTGCTCGCCGTTGACGAAAGACACTGCGCCGTTCTTGATGGTGTAGCGATAGCCAGTTGCCGTTTGCATCAGGCGGCGTCCGCCAGCTGGAAGATCGTGAACGATACGCGGTGGCGGAGTGCCCAATGTCGACATATCAATGACGTTGAGATCGGCGAGATATCCAGGAGCGATCACTCC
>WLTJ01000002.1 GCA_009705435.1 Actinomycetota bacterium
CTGTCACATCTGGGGCTACAAAATTTTTATTCGGCACGACCCCATTGTGCCTCATGGACGCCATCTAGAGTTCAATTAATTAACAACGGGGGAAATATGAGATCCACGACACATCGCTTCACGGCATTCATTATCGGATTTGTCTTCATCGGCGGACTTGTGGCTTGTTCTGGTGGCAGCGACTCCAGTGTCGTCACTGAGGCACCTACGACCACACAGCCTTTGCCCCTCGCTACTTACACTGTGCGTCCTGGCGCCCACCAAGTCGGAGTCCTCGACGCCGATCCTGGTACCGCACTCCAGATCCAGCACGCCGATGGTTCAATCGCGGCCGAGGGCACAGTGGATGAGCAGGGTTCATTCTTGGCTCGCAATCTTGAGGTTGGAACGTACAGAGTGGTCAATGCTGATCTTTCAGCCGCCAGTGCCGAGGTTGAGGTCTATGACGCTTCGTATATTCCTGCGCAATCCTTCTATGCCGATCAAGAACTCCCATCGCCAGGATTCGGCTATCTCGAGACGCGCGATGGCACCACGCTGTCAATCAATGTGATGTTGCCAGGCGCACTAGAAAACGGACCGTATCCAACTGTCGTTGAATACTCTGGTTACGCACCAAGTAATCCCAATGACACAACCTTTGGTCAACTTTTTACGACCCTCGGTTATGCCTATGTAGCAGTGAACATGCGTGGCACTGGTTGCTCGGGTGGATCTTTCCGTTATTTCGAAGAGTCCCAACAATTGGATGGCTATGACGCCATTGAGACCATCGCCGCACAGTCCTGGGTGCAGGACAACAAGGTTGGAATGGTGGGAATCAGTTACCCAGGTATCAGCCAACTATTTGTGGCCTCCACACAGCCACCAAGTTTGGCTGCCATCACTCCGTTATCAGTACTTGATGACAGTGCGCGTGCGACCCTCGCCCCAGGCGGGATTCTGAATACCGGCTTCGCCGTGAAGTGGACCAAAGAACGTATGGATAGTGCTGCTATTTATGGTCAGGGCTGGTCAAAGGATATGGCCGATTCGGGTGACTCTGAATGTGCCAACAATCAGCGGATGCGTCTGCAAAATCCCGATCTCATTTCTGAAATCAACGACAACGAGTACTATGTGCCCGAACTCTTGGACAGCATCAACCCGTCCTTGTTTGTCGACAAAATCAATGTTCCAGTATTTCTCGCTGGGGCCTGGCAGGACGAGCAGACTGGTGGACATTTCCCCGGATTCCTCGACAAGTTCACGGGTTCACCTCATCTATACGCAACCCTCGTCAATGGTTTGCATACTGAGTCGTTATCTCCTTCAGTTTTCCCTCGTTATGCAGAGTTCTTAAGTTTGTACGTGGCCAAAAAAGTTCCAGACATCGGTCCAGCAATGTTGATTGCAACCGTGCTGACTCCAAGCATCTGGGGTGCGATGACACCGATCGTTCAAGGAAATCGTTTCGCTGGCATGACCTATGACGAGGCTCTTGCAATTTTTGAGAGCGAACCATCTGTGCGCGTCTTGTTCGAACAAGGTGCCGCTGACGGTCAGGCATTTGCTTCGCCCCTTAATCGTTGGCAGGCAGAATTCAGTGCGTGGCCGATTCCCGAAGCACAGGCCACACGCTTCAACTTCGGTGACAACGGGACTCTCGCTCAAGGGGCGAGTGGAACTGGAAGCACCTCCTATACCGCTGACCCAAGTGCGACACCAGAGCGATTCTTTGAAGGATCTGGCGGCGATATTTGGAAATCTGATGTGAAATGGAATTGGGTGCGTAATCCGCAAGGTACTGCTGCGGTGTTTACAACCGAACTTCTGACCGAGGATATGGTCATTGTTGGACCCGGTTCTGCGGATCTTTGGATTTCATCGGATGCTGTTGACACCGATCTTGAAGTCACGATCAGTGAAGTCCGTCCTGATGAATCAGGAACCGAGACGGAAACATATGTGCAAAGCGGTTGGTTGCGTGCCAGTCATCGTGCACTCGACGAATCATCGGCCACCGAACTACGTCCGACCCACACCAATTTCGAGTCTGATGCCCAACCGTTGGTTCCAGGTGAGGTCACACTGGTGCGACTTGAGATGTTCCCCGTTGCTCATCCGTTCCGCGCTGGTTCCAAGATTCGCATCAGCATTGACGCACCTGGCGGCAACCGACCTGAATGGATTTTCCGAACTATCAGCAAGGGCGAAAAAGTGACCATCTGGCACGATGCCGAACATCCGTCATCCATTGTCTTGTCGGTCGTTCCTGGTCTTGACGTTCCACCAGGGGTAGCCGCATGTGGTTCATTGCGTGGGCAACCCTGCAGAATCAATTAAATCTCGGGACTAAACCCGTTTTTTAATCTTCAACAACAGACAGAGTCAGCAAAATTTCGCCTGACTCATGCGACTCCAGTTCAAAGTCGCCCAACTTGTCGGCGATGAAATCAAAAGTGACCTCATCACCCATGAGTTCAATGTCATAACCATGAAGATGGAATTCTCGTTCTGTTTCACTGAACACCTGAATCACAACTGGACTGCCTAAGGCCACTGACGCAACTTCGGGGACGCCCGCATCAGCGTCGATCTCGATCGCCACTGATTCAGTGGATGGTGTTCCCGATTCGGGAGTCTCTTTACTTGCGGTACTTGTTGGGGCGCTAGTGCTCGCTGGGTCGGTGGGCGTTTGCGTCATTGCCTCGGTGATGGGCGGGTTGCTCGCAGGTGAAGTTGAACCTTCACTGGAACAGGCAACAACGCCAACAAGGGAGGCGACTAAACCAACGAATAAGCCAGGACGAGAATAAATCTTCATCATGTTTCAGAACCGGCGGTCGTTCGTCTTCTTTTTTTCTGGGGCACGGAAAGGCGCCTCAATGAGCATTTCAAAGCGAGCATCATCAGGCTGATTCGGTTCATTCAAGCGCTGCAAGAAGGTTTTCAGGGCAGCTCGCGCTCCAATAACGTGCTCGCCCTTGATACCAACTGAACGACTGAGGGCATCTTTTGCCTTAGCCACTCGCTCTTTACGAACATTCTTTTCTTCCTCAGTTCGAGCTTGAGGAACCTTGCTTGTCTTGGCTGCCTTAGCAGCCAATCTGCGGGCCTCAGATTCTTGAAGCGGGGTGAGTTTCGGTGCGTTAGCCATGAGGTAATCCTACGAGAAAGATGGATGAATGGTGAATGGAAAATGAAAGTAGTGCCCGGGATGGGACTCGAACCCATACTCCCTTGTAAGAGAAGGGGGGTTTAAGCCCCCCGCGTCTGCCATTCCGCCACCCGGGCACGCCCACAATGCTACGGGCTAGGCGACCTGTGGCGGTCGAGTTATTGGCAAAGCCTCGCAAGTAAATCCGAGTGCCAGCCACATTTCCCCACGAAAACGGTCGGCCAATGGCGGGGTGAGTCGATTGGCAGCAATCACGCCCTCAATCATGTCGGCCAATATGGCGACCCATGGCCGATCCTTGACCCGTACTGCCACCGTGACCCCATTGTTCGAACGTTTCAAGGTGCGATCGAGACCTATCACTCGTGGCGGACAACGAAATCCGGGCACGAGTAAACCCCGTTCTCTGGCCTCTCGCCCTAGGGTTCGGGCGGCGGTAGCGAAGTTGACTGTTGTGGATTTCATGGGAAGTAACACTTTGCCCGATGGGTATGGCACGGATAATTTCTGGATTTTCACACTCCTCACCCACCCCCGTCCTAAGGTCTGCATGTGACCGAGACATATAACCCCGCACAGCAAAAAGTGATCGACATGCTGGGTCGCTCATCGGATCGCCCTGAAATTCCTACAGGTCTCGCCGACGAACTTCGCGCCGATATAGAAAATTCCCTACTTCCCGTCATGCATCTGCTGCCCGATGGCAGTTCTTATGAAAAGCGATTCTTCCTCAACAAACAAGGTGTGACCAACGTTCATTCATGTGAGGGGTTTTTTGTCGGCGGTCAGGGTGAATTTGAGTGGACCCATGCCAATTGCAAAGGCACCATCGTGCATAAGACCATTGAGGTCTCCATCAACCTGCGACAACCCATGCCACCCACAGATTTGGTTGAAGAATCAATTTCCCGACTCAGTAACGACTCCTCAAAATCAATCAGCGAGTTTTTAATCACCTTGGATGAATATGATCGCGCTGAACTTGTTGGCGAATGCAGTGGTTTATTTACACGCTTCACCGAATGTTTCCCGCCAATCAAAAATGCATGGATTCCCCAAGTGGAAAGCTCATTGGCGCTCAACCTTGCCGGCAACCGCATCCGCATCGGCGGGAAAGTAGACCTCGCTCTGGGTCGACCACCAGACAAGGTGATCATCGACTTCAAGACTGGTCACCCGTCGTTAGCGCATCATGATGATTTGCGCCTCTACGCACTGATTGATTTCTTAGCTCTTGGTCAAGCTCCGCGAAAAGTTGCAAGTTACTACCTGGACTCCACTGATGTGCATCAAGAAGATATTTCCGAGACGATTTTGCGCTCCGCTGCTCGGCGTTTACAAGATGGATTAGTGCGTGCCATCGAACTCAAACTTGGTGGCGCCGAACCAGTCCTACGTCCAGCAGCTTTGTGCCGGTGGTGTGCAATCAGCGCTGACTGTCCGACGGGACTTGAGTACTTAGCGCAAAAGAATGAGGCTGAAGGCTGGTAGATCTAAAAAGTTGCGTCATTGTCGAACATGCGGTGACATGAGAGCAACTGGTAAACCAAGACCAACTTCTTTTTTGACAGATGCAATGCGTCGCCCGGGCTGTACTGCCGAACGCGGCTCGCTCACAGCATCGGGTCCAAGCCAACTGACTGTGGCATCAAGATCGGCAACAACGAAAACTAGGCCCCAAATTGCTGCACAAGTTTCGGGAGCAAGATCAGGTCGCTCAAGTATTTCCAGGATGATCGGACCAGCGCGATGAAATCCCTGACGCATTCCATGACCCGCCTCACGAATGCGCTTCAGCGGGAGATGCATCGACTCGGCTATGGCCCCACAGGTCCGGTCCAGTGAGCCAGTCGTGATCACAATGTGATCAATCGACAGCACCTCAAGGGTATTTTCCGACTCAGGCTTGGGATGGGGAGTGTCAACCACATGAGTCGGCACACCATCCATCGAAGTCAATGGGGCATCTGCAACCAGCGTCCAGCCCACCACGCTCGACTCAACCGACGCTTCACTAGAGGCTTCAACGAAACGTAAACCCAGTCCAGCGATCCACACAAAAGGCACCGACGATCCGTCGCCCTGTTGAACAGTGCCGACGTGGCAACCTAGATTTCTCCAGGCCTCGCTTGACGACGACAACCACAAATCAGCGATGGTCGTCATCATGAACAGCCCCTTGGAGTAGATCCGGCCTAACTATTACGCAATACCTGAGCGCCATCGGCGCAAATCAGACGAAACGAAAAATAGAGACTTAACCACGACCCATGTTTGGGCGCTTACCGTGGTTCGCCTTTGATCGGCGGAGCCTTGCTTTACGCTTCTTGGTCTTCTTTGACATAGGTAAGAGAGCCTACAGCCCTTGTTGCCAGAACGAACTCGGCGATCGATGAATCCCCATATTATTTAGTGGAACTGCTGGGTAGCCTGCCAAGCGTCATGGAACGCTTCGGTCTAGTCGGTCTCCCCAATGCAGGTAAAAGTTCGCTCTACAACGCTCTGACCGGAGGAGGCGCTCTTGCCGCCCCCTACGCCTTTGCCACAAAAGATCCGAACATTGGCGTCGCCAAGGTTCCTGATGATCGCGTTGATCGCCTAGGTGCGATGTCCAAAACCAAAACTCTGATTCACGCTTCAGTTCAAGTGGTTGACATCGGCGGTCTTGTTGAAGGAGCCAGCAAGGGCGAAGGTCTTGGCAACAAGTTTCTTGCCAACATTCGCGAAGTCGATGCCATTGTCCTTGTACTTCGTGCCTTTGAAGATGATGATGTGCCTGGACCTTCAGATCCGCTTGAGCATTTGCGCGTCGTTGAAATTGAACTTGCTCTCGCAGACTTGGAAACCGTCGAAAAGCGTCTCAAGCAAGCTACTCGTCAAGCAAAACTCGATAAGGATGCCGCCGCCGAAGTTGAACCACTGCAAGCCGCCTATGACGCTCTCAGTCAAGGCCTTCCCCTCTATCGCGCTGGACTTTCTGAAGATTTCCGCGCAGTACTTAAGCCATATTTCTTACTCACTAACCGATCTGTTCTCGCAGTCGTCAATGTTGGCGAAAATGAACTCGACAAGATTCCCGCCATGGAAAAGATTGTGCGCGATGAATTCTCTTCGGCTGGCGCAAATGTTGAGGTCATCGGAATGTGCGTGCAGTTAGAAGCCGAAGCGGCCACAATTGTGGATCCCGTCGAACGAGCCGAAATGCTTGAAGGGTTCGGACTTGGCGAAGGTGCTTTGTTCCGCATGGTTCGTAGCGCCTATCACCTTTTGGGCCTACGGACTTACTTCACCACAGGCGAAAAGGAAACTCGGGCTTGGACCTTCTACGCAGGTTCAAGTGCCCCTGAGTGTGCTGGTCGCATTCACACCGACTTCCAACGCGGCTTCATCAAAGCCGAAGTTATTCACTGGGATGAACTTCTTGAACTTGGGGCTTGGAATAAGGCCAAAGAAGTTGGCAAGATTCGTATTGAAGGCAAGGAATATCATCCCCTTGACGGCGACGTCATGGAGTTCCGCTTCAACGTCTAAAATTTGCATACCAAAGGAGGTCGGTCATGAAATCCAGTGGAGCATGGCTCGTATCTGAGGGACGCGTTTTAGCGAGTGCCGAAATCGCCGCTGATTTCAATTCACGCCGCCGGGGTTTGATCGGACGCGATCATCTTGACGGTGCCATCGTCATTTCCCCGTGCCGCTGGATTCATACCTTTGGCATGAAGTTCGCTTTAGATATCGCTTACCTCGACACTGATGGATTCGTCATCAAGACTGTGCATATGCAACGAAATCGCCTCGGCGCGCCGGTACGACATGGACACGCGGTCATTGAAGCAGAAGCGGGTGCCTTCACCCGCTGGGGCGTCCATGTCGGCGACAAGATTGAAGTTCGTCATGGTTCTGATGAAACGTTGACTACATGAGTCAATTGATCTTGGTCGCTACCCCACTTGGAAATATGGGCGATATCTCTCCGCGCGCCATTGAAGCACTGACTCGAGCCGGCTTGGTGTGCTGTGAAGATACGCGTCGCACCGGTTTGCTGTTGCACAATCTCGGTATCAAAGCGACTTTGATGCGCGTTGATGAACATACTGAACACAATTCAATTCCGCGTGTCCTTGATGCTCTCAATGAAGGCCGCGATGTTTGCCTCGTGACCGATGCTGGGACACCCGGAATCAGCGATCCAGGCTCACGCTTGGTGCGTGCGGCGATTGATTCTTCGCACATTGTTTCGGCTATTCCTGGTCCGGCTGCCTTGATCATGGCGTTGGTGATCAGCGGTCTGCCCACAGAGCGTTTTATCTTCGATGGATTTCTTGAACGTAGTGGTCAAGAGCGTTCGCGCCACATCGAGGAACTCTCTCGGCAGCGTCGCACCGTTATTTTGTACGAAGCTCCGCATCGAATTCAACGCACCTTGGATGACCTCGCTCTGGCCTGTGGCCCCGAACGTCTCGTCGCCCTGTGCCGTGAACTCACCAAGATTCACGAAGAGGTCTGGCGCGGAACACTGGCAGAGGCGGTTGAACACTTTGCCACGACAGAACCTCAAGGAGAGTTTGTCATTGTTCTGCAAGGTGCCCCCGACTCCCCACCCGCCACAGCGCAAGACATTGATCGCTTACTCACGATCGAGTTGGGACTTGGCCTCAGCACCAAGGATGCAGCAACGACTGTGGCAACGAGTCTCGGGATTTCCCGCAAGGTTGCCTACGAACGTGCGGTGTATTTATCCAAGACAGACGCCAAGTAAACTTTCAGATACAAGTCTCAATTAAGGGTTGTTCAGTGCGAAAAGTGTGCCCTACTAGAGATGTGGAAACAGTGGATCCAACTATTTCTGAATCACAGCATCCCAATGCGGATCGCGGAGCAGCTTTTTTTGACCTCGATCGAACTTTGATTCCTGGCTCATCTGTGTTCACGTTGGCAAGTGTGGCTTGGCGATCTGGTCATTTGAGCACTCGACAATTACTTCACGATGCTTGGGAGGCGCTCACATTTCGCACTTCTGGAGCCACCGACGGCAAGACAGAAAAAACTCGTCAACGGATTTTGGGTGCAATCAAAGGGCAAGATGCCTACACCTTGCAGAAATTATCTAGTCAGGTGATTCCTAAACTCGTAGCACAGGTGCGCCCAGAGAGTTTGGCGTTGATTCACGACCATCAACTTGCTGGACGACCGACGTACATCGTGTCTGCTTCGCCGATCGAAATTGTTCAACCACTCGCTCTCGCATTAGGAATGACTGGCGGCATTGGCACTCACGGCGAGGTTGTCGATGACTGCTATACCGGTGAATTGATCGGACCATTTTGCTATGGCACTGGCAAAGTTGTGGCCATCATGGAGTTGGCCCGCGATTGTGGTTATGACCTTTCACAGAGTTATTCCTACAGTGATGCAGCGAGTGATTTACCGATGCTTGAATCCACTAAATTCTCCACAGCCGTCAACCCAGATCATGAACTGTCCAAGATCGCGCGTGAGCGCGGATACCCAATTGTTCGCTTTGACGGAGTCAAACAAAGAGATGCTCAAGGAAAAGTTTGGGGAAGGCGCGAGCGGAAAATTGCGATTGCCCTCTCCGTCGGTGCCGTCGGCTTTGGCATCGGACGTCGTACCCTCAATAAATAGCTCATTTCTGCCGAGGGGCTAGGGCTAATTGTCGGCTTTGCGCCACCAAAACCCCGTCCACATCCCACATCTCGCCGTCTTCTTCCAACAATCCGTTCTGCAAATAGCGAGTCGTGAAAAAACAAGCGATGGGACCACCTGCCGGAATCGCTCGAGTATGCACTGTCAATTCAATGGTCGGCACCCAGCCTGTTGGCACATTGAGATTGAAAACTGAAGGTGGAAATGCATCACTGGCCAACAAAAGTGCGCGCGTATCAATCGGTCTTTGGTCTTTGAAAGCAAACCAACCACGAAGTAAAGCCACTCCCGATTTTTCGCCATCACGAAATGCAATGTCGCCTGGATGGGCGCGGGTTGCCAAACGATCGTGAATGTAAGCAAAGTTGTTCGTAGCACTCTCGGAAAGCGACACGCAATCTTCAAAGGGGGCGATCAACGGCTGATGATTTTCTAACGTTTGGCTCATCTGAGTAGGACCAGACGATTCATCCTGCAGATTTCCAAGGGTTGCCAATACTCGCAGAACTTCTTTCTCACCATTGTCAGTCTGTAGGAGCAACGAAGCCGTAGCAGTAGCAAATAGGCGACCAGAACGCACTGGTGTGACAACAATTCGTGCCTCGCCTGCCGGGCACGGAGCCAAATAATGGACCGTCACGGTGATGCAGTGGTTGCGTTGCGTCGCCTGGGTCAGGGCGTGACCAACGAGCGCCAAAAGATAGCCACCATTGGCATTGCCCATGATGTCCCAGCCTGAGTGCACCCTCGTCAGATACGAGACCGAGCCATCAATGTCTGCGGCGGCGACTTGCTGAACCTGCGTCGCCACATCAAATTCGTAAAACCGCTCACTACCCGCATTAATAGACATCAAAGTAACGCTAGTCAGGTCGTAGCCTGAACGATGTGGTCACGCCGTCTGAAAATACACCCGCAAAGTTTTACGCCACGACCCCCATCTACTACGTCAATGCCAAACCACATTTAGGCCATGCGTACACCACAATTATCAGTGACGCTCTGGCACGCTGGCACCGCCTCATCGGCGACGATGTGCACTTTCTCACTGGCACAGATGAACATGGTCTGAAGATTCAACAAGCGGCCGACGCCGCTGGCTTGGCCCCCCAGGCTTTTGCCGATTCCATCGCTCCCCTCTTCGCTGAAGCCTGGGAGAAACTGAATATCAGTCACGATGACTTCATTCGCACGACGGAACAACGCCACCGTGTGGGCGTGCAAAAACTTCTACAGGCCTGCTACGACAACGGCGATATTGAACTTGATACATACAGCGGCTTGTACTGCGTGGCCTGCGAGGCCTACTTCACCGAGGATGATCTCGTTGAAGGTAATTGCCCGATTCATAAAAAGCCCGTTGAATATGTTGAAGAAGAGAATTACTTTTTCCGCTTATCGCGCTACGGAGATCGACTTTTGCAGTGGTATCGCGATCATCCCAACAGCATTGTTCCTGACTACCGCATGAACGAAGTCATTGGATTTATCAAGCAAGGACTTCTTGACTTCAGTATCAGTCGCAATAGTTTTTCCTGGGGCATTGAGTTGCCTTGGGATAGCAAGCACATTGCCTATGTCTGGTTTGATGCGCTCGCCAATTACATCACCGCAATTGGTTACGGAACAGACGATGAAATGTTCAATAGCCATTGGCCCGTCGACTATCACCTCATCGGTAAAGACATCATCCGTTTTCACTGTGTGTACTGGCCTGCAATGTTGATGTCTGCCGGTCTCGAGCCACCAAAGGGCTGGGCCGTGGGTGGTTGGCTGTTGGTCGGTGGGGAAAAGATGTCCAAGACAACTGGCAATGTCGTGAACCCGCTAGATCTCATTGATGACATCGGGCTAGACGGTTTTCGCTATTACGTGTTAGCCGAAACTCCCTACGGCGCTGACGGAGATTTCACCTATGAAGGTCTGATCGGTCGCTACAACTCGGATCTGGCAAACAATCTTGGCAACCTATTGAGCCGCGTGGCAACGGTCGTTGGAAAAAAGTGCAACGGCATATCGCCCGCACCGCGATCTGATAGTCCCTTGGCGCTTCCCGCTGCCGAAGCAGTCCGCGAAACAATGGCGCGCTGGGCTGATGTGCAACCCAGCCGAGCTCTTGAAGCGACTTGGCAACTTATCCGCGCCACTAACGCCTACCTTGAAAACAATGAACCCTGGAAAGCCGAGCCAGGACCAGCCCTTGATGCAGTGATGGGCGACGCCCTTGAGGCCTTGCGTATCGTCTGCATTCTCGCATCGCCGGCCATTCCCGAAACCGCCCAAACGATTTGGGAACGAATTGGAATGCCGGGACAGATCACCGACCAACGCCTGCCGTTGGCTGTTGCCTGGGGCGGTTATCCAGGCGGCATATCGATCGACAAGGGCGAGCCTCTCTTTCCACGGCGCAAACTCACCGAGAACTAAGCCGACAAGATGTGGACTGATACTCACTGTCATCTCGATGACGAGCGCTATCGCGGAGAGGGTCCACGTGACCTAGGTGGAACTCTCGGCGTCTTGGAAAGTGCACGCCAATCGCATGTATCGCATTTCATCACTGTGGGATGCGATGCAGCCTCCTCACGAGTCGCTATTGAATGCGCCGGCGCGCACGATGATGTGTGGGCCAGTGTTGGTCTGCATCCCCACGACGCAGTGCACGGGGTGGACACCATCGTTGATCTCATCGCCTCACCGCGCGTCATCGCTATTGGAGAAGCGGGTCTCGATTATTACTACGAGCATTCACATCGCACCGACCAACGAGAAGCTTTTGCAGCGCAGATTCAACTTGCTCATCAACATGATTTACCTTTAATCATTCACACTCGTGATGCATGGGATGACACATTCGATGTACTGCTAGCCGAAGGCGCACCCAAGCAGACAATTTTTCACTGCTTCACTGGCGGCCCAAACGAGGCCCGCCGCTGCCTTGACATTGGTGCTTTCCTCAGTTTTTCTGGGATCGTGACCTTTAAAACTGCCCTCGATGTCGTCGAAGCCGCCCTCCTCTGCCCACTGGATCGGATTTTGCTTGAAACCGATAGCCCCTACCTCGCCCCCGTGCCACATCGTGGCCGTACCAACCAACCTGCCAATGTGGCGGTGGTCGGAACCCGTGTGGCTGATATCAAAAGTATTGATCCCCACGAAATGGCTCGCATCACAACTGAGAACGCCTGCATTGCGTTCCCCTTGCTCACTTCATAGCCTGAGAACATCCAATGTTGACCTTTACTGAACGCCGCCGTCTTGCACTTGTCGCTGTGCTTAGCCTGATCGCCCTGCCCGCGATTGCGTTGATGGGCAACGACTCGCCAAAGAACGACTCCACGATGCAGACAACGACTACTGCGAGTCCCACAAAAATTCCTGATAACTCAGAGCCAGCTGACCCCGCCTTCTTGCCGATTCCTAGCGAATCGGTAGCACCCGAGATCATCACCGTCAATGTTCCGGCTCCCCCAGCGGGTTCAATCGTCAAAGGAACCGCTTCGTTTATCCGCTGGCCCAAGACAATGGGGTTACGTCCATGCGCCACTCCACACGCTCTCATTGGGGCCATCATCACCATTACCAATCTCAACAATGGTCGAACTCTGAAGTGCAATAACGTGTCAATCCAATCCCTGACTAGTGGCAACATCATCTTGATTCATACAGAAGTATTTCTTGAGATTGCTGATCTTGTTGATGCCCCACTGCCCATCGAAATCAGTTTCTGAAACGTTGACCGTGACTCACTCACAACGCGACATCACCGAGTTATTGACTATTCATGGTCTTGCCCCGCGCCGATCATTTGGCCAAAACTTTGTCTGCGATCCGAATACAGTTCGTCGCATTGCACGTATGGCCAATGTTGGTCCCAACGACCATGTCATTGAAATCGGTGCCGGATTAGGTTCGCTGACCTTGGCACTTGCCGAAACTGGAGCGCGCATCACCGCTATTGAAATTGATCATGGCATCGCCCCCGTGTTGAGCGATGTCGTCAAGCATCTAGACAATGTCAACGTCATTGTTGGTGACGCCCTCGAACTTGACTGGTCCACCTTAATTACACCAGGTTCATCTGCCGTCGTGGTTGCCAACTTGCCATACAACGTAGCCACTCCATTAGTTGCCGATCTTCTTGACACAGTTCCTTCGATCTCACGCTTTGTCGTGATGGTGCAAAAAGAAGTCGCTCTGCGCTTGGCATCAGTTGCTGGATCCTCCGACTACGGCGCAGTGAGTGTCAAGGTCGCCTACTGGGGCACCGCTCGGATTCTCGGTGATGTACCCCCGAGCGTGTTCGTACCCCGACCAAAAGTCACCTCCAGCATCATTGAAATCACACGCCGAACTGAGCCAGCGGTTGGTCCCCACATTGAGCCGCAGCAACTATTTCGCATCGTGCGCACCGCATTTGGACAGCGTCGCAAAATGTTGCGTCGTTCATTAGCTACGATGACGACTGCGGAGATTTTTGCACAGGCCGATGTCTCCTCTGAGGCTCGTCCTGAGGAACTTGATGTTCATCAGTGGGGTCGGCTCGCCACCGCGATCGAAGAAAATCGCCGTCAATCATCAGTTGAAAAATGAACGTCGCCGCACACACTCAACAATTGATTGCTCCAGCGAAACTGACGTTGAGTTTGCGGATCACAGGCTTACGTAGTGATGGCTTTCACCTCATTGAAGCAATCATGACAACGCTTGAATTGCATGATGTCTTAACAATCATTGATGACTCTCACGGCTTATCTTTTACAGGACCGTTTGCAGAGGGTCTGAAAAATGATGCATCTAATTTGGTGACTCGGGCCCTGACATTTGTTCAGCGGTCAGCGAACATTGTTGTGACAAAAAATATTCCCCATGGAGGAGGTCTCGGAGGTGGCTCAACAGATGCTGCTGCCATTCTTCGATGGGCAGGCCGAACCTCCCCCAGTGACGTCATTGACAGTGCGACGCTCGGCGCTGATGTTCCTTTTTGTCTCGTTGGTGGCCAGGCTCAAGTTTCTGGAATCGGTGAAATCATCCAACCAATCTCACTCGAGGCCCAAAGAATTACCCTGATCGTTCCTCCGCTTCACGTGAGTACACCCAAGGTCTACCAAGCATGGGACGCGATGGGCGGACCTCGCAGTGACGGACCTAATGATCTTGAGCCCGCAGCAATTCGAGTTGAACCCGAGTTAGCCCGCTGGCGCGACCGAATACGCGAGGTCACGGGAGATTCGCCAGTCCTTGCTGGGAGTGGTGCCACATGGTTTGTGGCCAATCAGTTGTCAGACCAAGGTCAGGCGTTGCGCGAAGCACTGCCCGATGCCTATGTCATTGAGACCCGTACAAGGCAGTAATGCCACATTGCCCGCAGGGCAAGGCCGTTACTTACGCTGACGCTGGTGACGCGTACGGCGGAGCATTTTCTTGTGCTTCTTCTTGCGCATGCGCTTACGACGCTTTTTAATTAAAGAACCCATAGAACCTCTCCGATGACAGGCTTCACACGCTAGCGAGTCCAGCCCCTCTATCCAAACGGAAGAGCAAAAGGAGTGAACAAACTAATCAGGCAAAGTTGTCAAAAGCAGATAACTTTGTGATCGGTTGACCCTCACAAGGTCATCTCCCCTTCCGGGGTCGTCCAATGGTAGGACCGTGGATTTTGATTCCACTAATAGGGGTTCGAGCCCTCTCCCCGGAGCCAATCGTTGTTTTTGCTGGATTCGTTTGGGCATTTTTCGTCTTCGGGTCAGGTCATTGATGGGGTGAGCCCTACCGCGTTCTATGATTTGGATCACCACACCCAATAGCGGAGGCCGCAGTTGAACCACATAGACAAAGTCACGACCAAAAGAATGTCTTTGTATTCGGGCCGCACCCACCCCGCATTGGCAGAAGAAGTCGCTGGTTTTCTTGGTATCGATCTTGGAGAGCACAATCTCGTTCAATTTGCCAACGGAGAAGTTCGTCCACGCTTTGGCGAAAGCGTCCGTGGCTCGGATGTTTTCATTATGCAGAGTCATTTCGGCTGTGATGGCCGATCAATCAATGACTCGATCATGGAACAACTGATCATGATTGATGCTGCCCAGAGAGCTTCGGCCAAGCGCATTACTGCTGTGTGCCCGTTTTACGGTTACGCCCGTCAAGACCGCAAAGCCGAAGGTCGTGAGCCGATCACAGCCCGTTTAATCGCTGATCTTTTCAAAGCTGCCGGGGCCAAGCGCATGGTTTCCATTGACCTTCACAGCGGCCAGATCCAAGGTTTCTTTGATGGTCCAGTGGATCACCTCACCGCTATCCCAGTGATTGAAAAATACATTCGTGAAAACGCCAAAAATCCCGTCATCGTCTCTCCCGATGCAGGACGAATCAAGGTTGCCGAAAGAATGCAACAGCACTTGGGAGCCGATCTCGGCGCCGACCTGGCATTCGTGTACAAACGTCGCCCGAAGGGCAGCACAAACGTCGCCCAAGCCCTTGATGTGATCGGTGACGTCGAAGGACGGCTCTGCATCTTGACCGACGACATGATTGACACTGGTGGAACCATCGTTTCTGCAGCACATCTGCTGCTCGACAAAGGAGCTACGGAAGTCTGGGCCATGGCCACCCACGGCGTTCTCTCGGGACCCGCTGTTGAGCGTTTGGCGAACTCGCGGATTGATCGAGTGGTCCTGACCAACACCCTTCCGCTGAACCCCGAAGCCAAGATTGACAAGATCCAAGTGCTCTCAGTGGGCAAAATCATTGCCGACGCCCTCGAAGCTGTCTTTGACGACACCAGCGTCAGCGAAATCTTCGGTGGGGAAAACCAAGCCTAAACCCGATCAATATCTCGGTTCCTCGTGCTCGGCAGGGTGGAGAAACCGCTTTTTTGCCTCTAGCCTTGGCATCTGTCTCTGAGCGTCTGGATCGTCTGGTCCAGTTTGAAAGGTCTCGCCATGTCCACCACCCTTGTAGCAACAACTGGTCGTAGCACAGGAAGTGCAGCTTCACGTCGCCTCCGTCGCGAAGAAAAGATCCCCGCCGTCATTTACGGTCAGGGCATGGCTCCTGTTTCGGTCATCATCGATCGCCGCGATCTGCGCCTTGCTCTGTCTGGTGCTGCTGGTACCAACACCATTCTTGAAATCGCCGTGGACGGCAATGTCTACCCCGCCGTCGTTAAAGAGATGCAACGTCACCCAGTACGCCGCACAGTGGCTCATGTTGATTTCTTGCGCATCAACATGAGTGAAGAACTCACCATCGCAGTTCCAGTGCGCTTGGTCGGAGAAGCTAAAGCCGTTGTCGCAGAGGGTGGACTTGTTGACCCATCAGAAGACACGATCGACATTGTGACCACTCCGGCCAACATGCCGAGTGAAATCACTATTGACATTTCTGAGATGCAGCCTGGTGATGTGATCCGTCTTGGAGCCATCACTTTGCCCAAGGGCACTCGTGCACTTGGCGATCCTGATCTTCCCATCGTGACTGCCATTGCTGGTTCAAAGGCCGAAGTCGCCCCTGTCGCCGCTCCTGTTGGCGAAGGTGCAGTCGTAGCCGCCACTGATGACAAGTCCAAGTCCTGAGATAGCCAATGGGCCTCTTTGGCCGCTCGTCTAAATTTTCAGATTCATCGGGTAAAAACACGTCTTCATTCGATGCCCTTGTTATCGGCCTCGGTAACCCTGGTAAGCAATATGCGCGCTCGCGACACAATGTTGGCGAAGAAGTTGTCGTTGAACTTGCTCGTAGAGGTAACGAAGCGTTGAAATCTGGTCGTGACTCTGCCTTAGTTGCAGAAGTTCGCATAACAAATGCGACTCAAAACACCAAACGCGCAGTGCTCGCGTTCCCGACCACATTTATGAATGAAAGCGGGCAGGCTGTCAGCAAATTAATGCGCCGTTACGGGTTTAAGTCCGTTGATGTGTTGATCGTTATTCAAGACGAACTTGATCTTGCACCTGGCACCGTCAAAATAAAAAAGGGTGGAGGGTTGAGCGGTCATAATGGCTTACGAAGTATTGCCTCGCACGTCGCAACGCAGGAATTCATCCGTGTCCGTCTTGGTGTCGGTAAACCCAGCAACAAGGAGCAAGGAGCCAATCACGTGCTCTCCAAAGTTCCCGCTGCGGAACGCCAACTTTTAGATGTGGCAGTCAATGTTGCTGCTGACGCAGTGGAAAAAATCATCCTTGATGGCGTTGACGCTGCCATGAACATGTACAACACATTGTGAGTAGTAGCACTCCACAAAAAACTGTGACACACACCGCCCTGTCGGGAGTCTTGGCGTCGTTGCCGATTGCCCTGCGTGATGATCGTTCGCTGATGAGCTTGATCGGATCGCCTGATGGCACGGTCGCAGTTCCAGAAACAGCGCGCAGCATTGCTATCGCCGCTCTTGCTCAATTGTCAGGACGCCGCCCAGTAGTCGTGGCCTGCCCGACAAGCACAATGGCTGCACAGTTAGCCGACGACATCAAAGCATTTATGCCCCCTGGTGATGTGATGCTCTTCCCCGCGTGGGAGACCTTGCCTTTTGAGCGCGTCAGCCCAAGTGTTGAAACAATGGGGCGACGACTCGAAGTGTTGTGGCGTCTCCAGGACCCAGAGCGCTCTCCACAGATCATCGTCGCTTCAATGCGCGCCCTACTCCAACAACTCGGCCCTGATACGGCAACCAACACTCCCGTGATTATTCGGCGTGGTAGTTCTCTCGATCCTGATGAATTAATGCGTACTTTGATCAACGGTGGCTATCGCCGCGAAGAACTCGTGGAACACCGTGGCGAAGTTGCCCGCCGGGGAGCGATCGTTGACATTTTTCCATCAACAGCCGACGCCCCAATCCGAATTGATCTTTGGGGCGACGAAGTAGACCGCCTGACAACTTTTTCAGTACATGACCAACGCAGCGATGATGATCTTGAAGAGTTCACGATCTTCCCCGCCCGTGAACTCATTTTGAATGATGCTGTGCGCGCTCGTGCCAGTTCTTTTGTGGCCTCTGAGCCCTGGGGGCGCGAGCATTGGGAACGGCTCAGCGAGGGTTTGCTTTTTGACGGCATGGAAAGTTGGTTGCCGTGGCTCACACAAAGCCCAACTCTGCTCAGTGACGTCTTGCCCAAGGGGTCGAAGATGTTGCTGATTGAGCCGCGCCGAATGCGCGATCGTGCAGTTGACCTGTTGGCCGAAGAAGCTGACCTTGCTAAAGCATTGGCTTCGTCATGGGCACGTGACGCTGATCGCGAATTTCCACGCTTATATTCAACGCCCGATCGTCTACTGAGTGAAACACGCGGCTCATGGAATCTCATACCCGTCGCCGATGGTCCAGACATGCCTCTCATGGAAGCAAGTGGTTGGGGCGCAATGGCCGGTAGCGGCGAAGGTATTGCTGAGCGAATGCGTACCTTGCTGTCGTCGGGTTATCGCGTCATCGTGGCCGCCGACGGAGAAAGTTCCGCCAATCGTCTGAGTGAAATTTTTAGTAATGCTGGCCTGCAGCTCTCGATTTATACGACGCCAGTTGATGGCTCTGCAACTAATCTCGCCAGTGCTGGAGGAGCAATTGTGGTGACCTCGCTTCATCGAGGCTTCTGCATTCCTTCAGCAAAATTGGCCGTTATCACCGAGGCTGACATCACTGGTCGACGACGATCGCATCGTGCGCCACGACCTAAGCGACGTGAAGGCGTCACGGTCTTTGAAGATTTAAAAACTGGCAACTATGTCGTGCACTACATCCATGGTGTCGCAAAATTTGAGGGCATGGTCAAACGCACTGTTGGCGGCATTGAACGCGACTATTTGTTGTTGGCATATAAGGGTGGCGACAAGGTTTATGTCCCTTCAGACCAAATTGACACAGTGCGTCATTACGTGGGTGGAGAAGCGCCGGTTTTGCATCGACTTGGCGGAGGAGATTTTGCTCGTTCGAAAGCAAAAGTCCGTAGTGCAGTTCGTGAGATCGCCCAAGAACTAGTGGTCTTGTACCAAAAACGTGTCAATGCGCAAGGACATGCTTTTTCTTCAGACACGCCATGGCAATTTGAAATGGAAGACTCTTTTCCATTTGTTGAAACCCCCGATCAGAAAAAAGCTATTGAGGACACCAAGTCCGATATGGAACGGGCTTTCCCCATGGACCGTCTGGTTTGTGGAGATGTTGGTTTCGGTAAAACAGAAATCGCCGTACGTGCTGCCTTTAAGGCCATCCAAGATGGAATGCAAGTTGCAGTATTAGTACCGACCACACTGTTGGCTTCACAACACGGCAATACTTTCTCTGATCGCTTTGCCGGTTATCCCGTACGAGTTGAAGTTCTCTCGCGCTTTCTCACTAATGCCGAGGCCAACAAAGTCATCAAGGGACTTGAGAGCGGCGAAGTTGATTGTGTCATCGGAACTCATCGCTTGTTATCGAACGGCATCAAATTCAAGAACCTTGGATTGCTCATCGTGGACGAGGAACAGCGCTTCGGCGTACAACACAAAGAAGCAATGAAGTTGCTGAAGAATGATGTTGATGTTTTGACCCTGACAGCGACGCCAATTCCACGAACTTTGGAGATGAGCTTGGTGGGCATTCGCGATCTCAGTTTGCTACAAACTCCCCCTGCAGATCGCCAACCGATTCTTACTTTTGTTGGAGAATACGACGAGCGTGTCGCTGTCGAATCAATTCGCCGTGAACTATTACGCGAAGGTCAGGTGTTCTGGGTCCACAACCGCGTCCAGTCGATCGAGGAATGTGCGTCGCGACTCCGCGAACTCGTACCAGAAGCACGTATTGCCATCGCTCACGGACAAATGGATGAAGGCACCCTTGAACAAGTAGTTGTTGATTTCTGGGAAGGCGAATTTGACGTTTTGGTGTGCACGACGATCATTGAAAGTGGTATCGACATGCCAACCGTGAACACTTTGGTCGTTGAGCGCGCCGATCTACTTGGCCTCGGACAAATGCATCAACTTCGCGGGCGCGTCGGTCGCAGTGGACAACGGGCATATGCCTATCTCTTTCATCCACGCGACAAGATTCTCACGGAAGAGGCGTACGAAAGACTCCGCACCATCGGTGAATCAACCGAATTGGGAAGCGGCTTCAAGATTGCGATGCGTGATCTTGAAATTCGCGGAGCAGGGAATCTCCTCGGCGAGTCACAGAGTGGGCATATAGCTGCCGTTGGCTATGACCTCTATTGCCAAATGGTCACTGAAGCCGTAGGGGAAATGAAGGGTGAGCCGATACACGAGCCCTCCGATATTCGCATTGATGTTCCAACCGATGCGTATCTTCCCAAGGACTATGTTGCCAAGGAAGAACTGCGCCTTGAGGCGTACCGTCGATTGGCTTTGGTGACCGGCGCCGAAGAAGTGACCGACATCCGTAACGAATGGGTGGACCGCTATGGACCGGTGCCAAAACCCGCTGAAGCGTTACTGACTGTTGGCTTACTGCGCGCCGAATGCCACCGACTCGGACTCAATGACCTGAACATCACCACCTCGCAAGCCCGACTCGGACCACTTGATCTCAAGGTCAGTGAAACTGCCCGTTTGAGGCGACTTTCTCGGGGCGCCTTGCACAAAGAGTCGGCTCGCCAACTCATTCTGCCGATACCGCGTGACAAAGAGCCAGCAGCATTTCTTGTCGAATTTCTCCGTGAACTCATCCCTCCCCAGTCCGCCGAGTAGTTTTAATCGTTGTGCTTACCTCTCGTCGAATCATCACTTCCACCGTTGCCGTAGTGGCCTTGCTAGCAGCCTTGTCCTCATGTTCATCCGTCAGCAACGATGCCATTCGCTTCAACGGTGAATCACTTGCAGCCGATGATTTCGAAGATCTCCTTGTTGGATTTTCCCAAGCCGTTCCGTCAGCCCTCAGCGCCAGCGGCAACATCACGACGACTTCTGCACAAGCCGTTCTACAGGACTGGATCTCCACACAGGTATTGCGCGCAGCGCTGACAGATGCTGGCATAGAAATCTCCGACGAGAATCGAGCGTTAGCACTCGAGGGTTTACAACAAGCCAATGGCTTTAACGAGGCTCCTCAACATGTCCAAGATTTTTATGTTCTCGCTGGATCGGCTCAGGCGGCCGCATCGCAGGCATTCGCACTTGGGGACGAAGAAATCAAAGAAATATACGATCAAGGGGCGATTCAATCTGGTGCCGTGTGTCTGCGGGCGATCTTGACCGAGACCCAAGAACAGATGGACCTAGTGTCCGCTCTCCTATCTGCGGGCCAAGATTTCGCAGCAATCGCTCAGCAATTCTCTGTTGACGCAACTGGGGCCAACGGCGGCGTCATCAGTGACGAATCCAGTGGGTCGGAGTGCATCAGTCAAGAAATCTACGAGAGCCAATTCTCACCTGACTTCCTCACCGCTCTCGCTGATGTGCCAGTTGGTGGACTGTCGGTCCCCTTTGAAATCCCCAACGCTGGTTGGGTCATTCTTTTGATCCGTCCATACGACGAAGTGTCGGCAGATCTCCCAGTTCTGATCGCAGGCAGTGCTGTCACCGATGTGACTGATCCGTTTATGCAGAGCGCCAAAATTTGGGTGAACCCACAATACGGACGCTGGGATCTTGAGTCGCAGAGCATCGTTCCCCTGAGCTAATGCCCACTATTGAAATCATTGGTCTTGGCCCTGCTGGGGACGAATTCATCACCGACTTCACCAAACAACGAATTGCTGCTCACCAACATCGCTATCTAAGGACGACACAACACCCCAGCGCACATCTCGTTGCTGATGCAATAAGTTTTGATGCACACTATGAATCTGCAACAAGTTTTGATGCGGTCTACGCCAGAATCACCGAAGATTTAATTGCAGCAGCTCTCAAGTTTGGCGCAGTGTTATATGCCGTTCCTGGTTCGCCATTGATACTGGAAAGAACAGTCCGACTGCTTCTGGCTGATCCGCGAGTTGAATGCATCGTGCAGCCAGCAATGGGTTTTTTGGAAGTTGCTTGGTCTCGATTGGGCATTGACCCCATCGAGCAAGGTGTGCGATTGATTGACGGTCACCAATTTTCAACAGCCGCCGCAGGGCTGAGCGGTCCGCTGCTCGTGGCTCACTGCCATGCCAATTGGGTTCTCTCCGATATCAAATTGGCTGCCGAAGATTCAGCGGAACTGAGTAACGACGATATGCCTGTGGTGATTCTGCATCATCTTGGTCTCGCCGATGAAGCGGTCATCACTGTTCCCTGGAGCGAACTCGATCACACTCTTGAGGCCGACCATCTCACTTCAATATTTATTCCAGCCCTGCGCAGTCCCGTTGGGCGCGACCTCATTGCCTTTCACGAACTTGCCCGTACCTTGCGCCGAGAATGCCCCTGGGACCGTGAACAAACTCATCAATCGTTAACTACATATCTTTTGGAAGAGACCTATGAAGTTGTTGATGCGTTAGCGGCTCTGAATATTGATGATCCTGCGAGTGATGAACATCTCATGGAAGAACTTGGTGATCTGCTGTACCAAATCGAGTTTCACGCGGCGATCGCCGAGCAGCAAGGACGATTCACGATGGGTGATATTGCACGTGGTATTCACGACAAGTTGGTTCGTCGTCACCCACACGTTTTCGCTTCAAGTAGGTCCGAGCAAGAACCCGATCAGGCGATGCTGGTGCAATCATGGGATGACATCAAAAAAGCCGAAAAACTGGCTAAGGGGATCATTGCTGGGCCCTTTGATGACATACCCCAAGCCACTGGTTCATTGGCTTACGCCTCTGCAGTTTTGAAGAAAGCCGCTAAAGCCGACCTCCCGATCACCACTGCCAGTCAGTCACTATCCGACATCTCTGATCTAGGTCTGCATCTGCTTGAAGTGGTCGCTGAGTGTCGCTCACGAGGCATTGACCCCGAGGTCGCCCTACGAAATGTGACCAACGCTCAGCGATTGGCTGCCGAACAACATTTCTAAGCCTGATGGGTTTGGGCGTCGGAATCACTAGTTTGGTGTCATGAGCGAGATCATCAGTATTTTCGGCCGAGAGGTTTTGGACTCCAGGGGTAACCCCACAGTCGAAGTTGAAGTTGAACTTGATTCTGGGGCCCGAGGTCGGGCAATGGTTCCCTCGGGTGCAAGCACCGGCGAGCATGAGGCCGTTGAACTGCGTGACGGTGGTCGTCGCTACGGTGGCAAGGGCGTGCTCACTGCGGTTGGCTTTGTCAACGGCGAGATTGAAAGTGCTTTGGTGGGTTGCGATGCTCTCGAACAACGCATGGTAGATACGGTTCTCAAGGATCTTGATGACACACCCAACAAGTCCCGCCTTGGCGCAAACGCAATGTTGGGAACAAGTCTTGCTATCGCAAAAGCTGCCGCAAACTCACTCGGTCTCCCTTTGTGGCGCTATGTCGGCGGACCGAACTCTCATGTCTTGCCAGTACCGATGATGAATGTGATTAACGGTGGTGCTCATGCCGATAACACACTTGATCTCCAAGAGTTCATGATTATGCCAATCGGAGCTCCGAGTTTTCGTGAGGCATTGCGTTGGGGAACTGAAACGTATTACCAAATAAAAAAGATTTTGCAATCTCGCGGTTTGTCCACCGCCGTGGGCGATGAGGGTGGATTCGCTCCGAACTTGGCAACCAATGAAGATGCCATCAAAATTTTGCTCGAAGGAATTACTGCTTCAGGCTTTACACCTGGCACCGACATTGCCATTGCCCTTGACCCCGCCATGAGCGAAATCTACAAAGACGGTTGCTATCACCTCGCAGGCGAGGGCAAGGTCTTAACGAGCGATGAACTCGTTGCTTACTGGGCTCGTCTCGTCAACACATACCCCATCGTCTCAATTGAAGATGGCATGGCAGAAGATGACTGGGATGGCTGGTCCGCTCTCTCACAAGAACTCGGAAGCAAAGTTCAACTCGTCGGGGACGACCTGTTTGTCACCAACGCTGCCCGTCTAGCGATGGGCATTGAACGCAAGATTGGCAACAGTGTGCTGATCAAACTCAACCAAATCGGCACTCTCACGGAGACCCTGGAAACCATCGAATTGGCATCACGCCATCGCTACACCAGCGTGATGAGTCATCGCAGTGGCGAGACTGAAGATGCCACAATCGCCGATCTATCTGTAGCCACGAATTGCGGTCAGATTAAAACTGGCGCTCCAGCGCGTAGCGACCGAGTTGCCAAGTACAACCAGTTGCTACGTATTGAAGAGCAGTTGGGCGAAACGGCGGCATTTCGCGGTCGATCAGCCCTCGCCCCACTTGCTTGACCCCGTCGGTCTTGGCATGACGCCACTTACTGCTCTCAAACGGGCAGAATATAGGGATGTCACGCGGGAATAAAACCACAAGCATTCCGCGAACTAAAACGCGTGCCAAGAAATCTCCGACAAAGAAGGCCCGCTCAAAAATAGCTTCGGCTGCAGATCACACCCGACCTACGCCGCGCTCAGAACGAATTGTTCCCAAAATTCTCGGGCGCGTTGCGATCGGTGTCGGCGCCCTAGTGGTCCTGATTTCCTTCGGTAACTCTTTCTTGGTCCTGCCCGCCACGTCCTGGTTTGGGCAACGGAGCGAAGTCTCTGGGCGGGAAAAAGAACTGGAAATTATTCGCAAGGCCAATGACGAACTGCAAACCGAAGTTGACCGACTCAAGACGACTGCCGGGGTGCAGGACGCAGCCCGAGATGAATTGGGCTTCATTTTGGCGGGTGAATCGCGCCGACAGATCATTGGCGACAACCGAGCACCAGTTGACCTCCCCAATGGCTGGCCATACGATCTGATCACCCAAATCGTGACCATCAAGGTTGCCGAGGTGGTCGTTGAGGCTTCTCAGCAGACCCCCTGAGACCCATCAAAATCGTAGTTCGACAGTAATGGTGAGTGCTTCGTAGGAGTAATGTCTGAGTTGTTGGGAGCAGTTCTCAGCACTTGTACACAGGGGTTCAATCGTGACTGGTGGCAGCATTCTTGGTAATCGTGTTCTTCGCAAAGAAGATCCAAAGTTTCTTACAACTGGTGGCGAGTACGTCGATGACTTGCTGAATGAGCCACGCCTTGTGGGTGGCCTTCACGTCACGTACGCCCGATCCTCGGCAGCTCACGCTCGCGTCTTATCAATCGATACCTCAGAAGCAGAATCAATGCCGGGTGTCGTCGCAGTTTTCACCGCAGCCTCACTTGACTTGCAGCCTGTACCAGCGGCCTTCAACCCAATGGTGGCGCGCACACTTCTTGCGAGTGACAAGGTGCGATATGTCGGTGAGCCAATCGTGGCTATCGTCACCGAAACTCGTGAACAAGGTGAAGATGCCGCTGAGGCAATCATCGTTGATTACGACTACCTCGAAGCATTCGTTGACCTTGAAACATCGATGGCGAGTAGCACACACATCTACGAATCTGCTGGCAGCAATGTTGTCTTTGATACAACAGCACTTGGTATTCCAGAAAACACTGGTGACGCGTATTTTGAAGGTTGCGAAGTCACCGTCAAAGGTCGCTTCCTGAATCAGCGCGTCGCACCTTGCCCGTTAGAAGTTCGTGGTGCTGCTGCCGTATGGGGCGACGATGGACGTTTGACACAATGGCTGTCAACTCAGCATGCCCAAGGCACAGTCGCTCCGATCGCCGCCGCTAATGGCGTCGCCGAGACTCAAGTTCATATTCTCACCCCCGATGTTGGTGGCGGATTTGGAGCCAAAATTGGTGCATATCCAGAAGAACTTCTGCTCGGTGTGATCGCCAAGAAAGTTGGTCGTGCCGTGAAGTGGCGTGAGACGCGCAGCGAGTCAATGGTCGCTCTTGGCCACGGTCGCGCGCAACTGCAGTACATCACTTTGGGCGGAACGAAAGCCGGCAAAGTTACCCACTACCAGTTGTGGGCAATTCAAGATTCCGGCGGATTTGCTGATATGGGAACAATCTTGGCCCCATTCATGACTCGCCCAATGTCAAGTGGCGTGTACGCAATTCCCAATATTGAATGTCGTACGACCTCGGTGGTCACCAACACAACTCCTGTTGTTGCATACCGCGGTGCTGGCCGTCCCGAAGCAACCGCAGCGATTGAACGCGCTATGGATCTATTTGCCTTTGAGATCGGTATGGATCCCGCTGAAGTCCGTCGGATCAACTTGATTCCCAAGTTCCTTGAGCCACACACCACTGTCGTCGGTCAGACATACGACGTTGGCGATTATGAGACTGCACTCGACAAGGCGTTGCAGGTCGCCGGTTACACCGAGTTGCGCGCCGAGCAGGCCAAGCGTCGCGCGCGTGGTGACGCCAAGCAACTCGGAATCGGCGTCAGCGTGTACGTCGAAATCACTGGTGGCGTCGGCAACGGCGAATCAGCAAAAGTTGAAGTGCTTGATGACGGTCGCGCTGTGGTCTACACCGGAACATCTCCGCATGGCCAGGGTCACGACACAGCATGGTCCATGCTTGTTCAAGAGCAGACTGGTATCCCAATGGACAAGATTGAACTTGTCTGGGGAGACACCGACCTCGTTCCGATCGGTACTGGCACCATGGGTTCACGATCCTTGCAACAGGGTGGAAACGCAGTCTTCGCAGTAGCCGGCGAATTGGTCAATAA
>WLTJ01000020.1 GCA_009705435.1 Actinomycetota bacterium
GCCGATGTTGACGCCGTCGAACGTGCAGCGCAGGAGTTACTCTCAGCAGCCACCGCCCAAGATGGTGAAGTCACCGTTTTGGTCGCTCCGATGGTTCAAGGTAATCGTGAACTCATCGTTGGCGTCGTGCGAGATCCTCAATTCGGCGCGAGTGTGATGTTGGGTATTGGCGGAATTTTCGCCGAAGCAATCGCCGACGTTGTCTTTCGTCCAGCGCCACTTGACAGGATTACAGCTCACGAAATGATTAGCGATCTAGCGACGCAAAAATTGTTGGGCGAGTTTCGCGGTGAGGCCTGTGTCGATCGAGAAAAGCTCGTGGATGTTTTAGTTGGTTTGGGTTCCTTAGCGCACAGCCGTTCTGATATTGCCAGTATTGACATCAATCCGCTCATTATCGGATCTGATGGAGTACCAGTTGCCGTTGATGCATTGGTGGAGATTGGTGAAGCTGATGCATCAATCGCCACTGCTCGGGCACGTCCAACTGTCGAGCAGTTTCAGGCGCTCTTTGAACCGCGCGGGGTTGTTGTTGCGGGTGCGTCGAGTCACCCAGGAAAGTTCGGCTTCGTATCGCTACATAACATTTTGGCTGGCGGTTTTCAGGGTCAAATCTTCGGGACTAATTTGCAGGGCGAAAATGTTCTCGGGATCCAGACAGTGGCCGACATTGATCAGCTTCCAGAGAATGCAATTGATTTGGTTTTTGTGTGCACGCCAGCTTCAGCGAACCCAGCCCTTCTTCGGGCTTGTGCCGCCAAGGGAGTGAAGGCAGCGTTCTTGACATCGGCTGGCTACGGAGAAGCTGGTGCCGAAGGAAAAAAGGCGGAAGAGGAACTCATTGCTTTGGCGGATGAACTTGGCATTTTGCTTGCTGGTCCAAATGGTCAAGGTGTCGTCAGTACGCCAGCGAAATTATGCGCACAAATCGTGGCGCCGTATCCTCCGGCTGGTCACATCGGAGTTGCTAGTCAGAGTGGAAACTTTGTTTCAAGTTTCTTGAATTGGTCGCGTTCATCAGGTGTGGGCATCAGTCGCGCAGTGTCTGCTGGAAATGCTGCAGCTGTCACCGTTGCGGATTATTTGGATTTTTACGCCGATGATGAGGCGACCGCAGTTGGGCTCGCCTATCTCGAAGGTATCAGTGATGGCCGTTCGTTGATGACACGCCTGGCTGGTGTGGCGGCCCGTAAACCATTGGTTCTAGTGAAGGGTGGTGCCACTGAGAGTGGAGCACACGCAGCAGCTTCACATACTGGAGCGTTAGCGGCCAATGACAAAGTTTTTGACGGCTTTTGTCGAGCAGCGGGAATTACCCGTGCAGAAACGGTTGAGGAGGCCTTTGAAGCGGCGGCAACTTTTGCAACGCAGCCGCTACCGAAAGGTCCCAACGTCGTGATTATGACGACTGCTGGTGGATGGGGCGTTGTGACTTCAGATGCTTTGGCGCGGGACGGACTCTTGAAACTATTGGAGCTTCCAGAGGACCTCAAGGCCCAGATCGATGGCAAACTTCCTCCTCGTTGGAGTAAGGCAAATCCCGTCGATTGTGCAGGCGGAGAAACACGCGACACAATCCCCGAAGTCTTAGAAATGATTGCACTTCACCCCGATGTGGATGCAGTGATTTATCTCGGTCTTGGCATCCAATCAAATCAGGCTCGTTTACTGCGCGAAGGTGGCTTTTATCCCGACCACGGGATCGAACGGATCGTGGCCTATCACGAGCGACAAGATGAACGTTTTGCATTGGCTGCTGACGAACTGTCACGGCGTACTGGCAAGCCGATTTTGACAGCCACAGAACTTGCGGTGGCCGATCCCGATAACCCGGGGCCACTCACCGTGCGTGCGACGGGACGCCTGTGTTACGCCTCAGGTAATCGCGCCGTGACCGCTCTTGGACACCTCTATCGGGCCGCTGAATTTCGCGCGCGTCGTGGATGGTCTGTTGACTGATGCCTCAACAGAAAAGGGAGCGGTCGTCTCAAGCGATTCGCAACGTGAATCCATTTCCGAAACTCATTTTTTTGGCGTTGGGACCAGCACTTGTTCTCGGCGGATTGTGGCGTCTGACGGGGTCACAAGATAACAGTCCAGCACCCACTCCGGATGCAATAGCGGTGGTGGCTCCCTCATCTCCTCAGACTCCTGTGTTATCGGCGCGTCGCACGCCCTCAGTGTTATCTCGTGAGACTTCGGCAGTTGGTTTTGAACAGGCTCTGCGGCCTTTGGGCGGAGCAGTTCTGCCTGGGTCATGTGCTGCAGTGTCAATCGATGGAGTTCTGAGTTTATCTGATGGCATTGACACACCGGTGGTTCCGGCCAGTACGACGAAATTTGTCGTGGGTGCAGTAGCGCTTGATGTTTTAGGTCCGACCTTCACCTTTACGACCGAGGTCAAAGCCGAAATCAGCGGTGGGGTGGTTGGTTCGATTTATCTCGTCGGCGGTGGGGACCCTTTGCTTTCAGCGGCGTGGTATCCCAAAGATAAGAAGTATTCCAAGTATGAACAAGAACCAGCGACATCGCTTGAAGCCCTGGCCGATGCAGTTGTTGCCGCTGGAGTGACTCAAATCAATGGAAACATCGTGGGCGATGCATCACATTTTGATTCCGAATTGTATGCCCCGTCTTGGCCCATTGAATTTCGTGCGATACAGGGTGGTCCGATCTCTGCTTTGCTTGTCAACGATGGTTTAGTTTTCGGCGACTCATCCAGGTCTACGGATCCCGCATTAGGAGCAGCGCGAGAGTTTATGCGCTTACTCAAGGAGCGCGGGGTCAATATTCTCGGTGCGCCGACATCGGGACAATCTCCCGCAGGGATCGCCACGGTTGCCTCAATTTCATCTGCGCCACTCGTGGACATCGTTGGAGAGATGTTGCGCAATAGTGATAACAACACAGCAGAGATCATTTTGAAAGAAATTGGTTTTCGTGCTCAGGGGGCGGCGACTCGGGCTGCAGGCATCTCAGCGGTGATGAACATTTTGACAAATTGGGGCATCAACCTAGAGGGCGTTACCTTCAGCGATGGGTCAGGGCTCTCTCGAGATAACAAAGTGACGTGTGCGGCGTTCTTACAGATTCTAGAGCGTTTCACTTTTGATGATCCCTTGGTTTCGCAGATGGCTGTGGCGGGTGTCAGTGGGACTCTCACGGATTATTTCATCGGCGGTCCGCTTGAAGGTCGACTGCATGCAAAGACCGGCAGTTTGGGTGGAGTCAAAACATTGGTTGGTTTTGTTGAAGTAGAAGGTTCTTCCGTGATCCGCTTTGCCCTGCTTTTGCAGACTCCAGGCATTCACGAGGAAACTGCTTTTAAGCCTCTATGGGAGGGCATATTGGCAAATGCTTTGGGGACCTATCCCACCGGCCCAGGAGTCGATGAAGTTAGCCCGCTCAGCGTTATCAACGCTGGTCCTTGATCGCTGATGAATATGCAGCGCTATGAACTCCCGATGTTTCCTTTGGGTACGCCATTAGTGCCTGATGCTGTTCTGCCTCTGCAGATTTTTGAACCCCGGTATGTGGAGATGCTTGAGAGGTGTTTACAAAATGTAGAGCCTGAGTTTGGCGTGGTGCTGATCGAGCGCGGTCACGAGGTTGGTGGTGGAGATATTCGGGCGATGATTGGATGTGCCACGCGCATTCTTCAGGTCTCAGATATGCAAGACGGTCGACGAGGAGTTCTATCGGTTGGCGTCAGGCGGATTCGCATTGAGCAATGGTTGCCAGACAATCCATTTCCGCGGGCAATCGTTAGCGATCTCCCCGACGAGGAATCAGGTGACATCGATCAAGTGCAGATTGACCGTTTGCGCGCCCATCTTCTTTTGCTTGCTGAATTAGCGGGTGGTGGAGCCGAGTCCTTGCAAGAGTTGGCGGATCTAGAGTTGGATTGCGAACCGAGCAGGCTTTCGTATCAACTCAGCACTTTGGCTCCGATCGGTGCAGCTGATCGGCAACGGCTTTTGGTCTGTGGCAGCCCACAGATTCGTTTAGATGCACTTGAATCAATCTTGGGCGATGTGGAGGCGGTCTTTCGCTTTGCTCTTTTACCTGATTGACCCAGTTCAGAGGCCTCTGAGGTGGGGTTTCGCCGTTCTGGTGTTAGAAATAAGGCATGTCTGACTCATCAGCCCGTCCAGTTTCGCCCTCGGCGCGAGGTGAATCTGCCAGCGTTGGTGATCTTGTTGATTTGCTGAAGGATTACGCCAAACAGGAAACTCTCGGACCGCTTCAAGGGGCAGGTCGATGGTTGACGATGGGCGCTGGCGGAGCGATCTGCTTGGGTTTAGGTTTGATCGTCTTTCTGCTGGGAGTTTTGCGTGTACTGCAGACTGAACTCCATGCTTTTGACGGTGCCTGGAGTTGGGCACCATATTTGATCGTGTTCATCCTCTGCTTGGGTCTGAGTTTTGTTTCCTGGTCCCGAGTGAAAAAAGCAACTCTTGGAAAGGAACCCACCTGATGGCTCAAACAGCAAAGACAGAGCGAATTTCGCGCGAGGACATTGAAGCCAAGTTGCGTGCTTTACAAGGTGATGTTCAAGGCAAAGTTGAAGATCGTAAATCATCGGTGATGGTTGTCGCTGGGGGTATCGGCGTCATTCTGGTGATCGTGTTTTTCTTGCTCGGCCGTCGAAGCGGCAAACGCCGTTCAACTGTCGTAGAGATCCGTCGCGTCTAGGTTTTTGACGTGGCTCTATTGTCTTACCTGCGCGCTCGCAGTCTTAAAGAAGGCTTAGTACGCGGGCGTCGCGGATGGTTCGTTATCGGAGTTGTGTTATGGACGGTTCGCCTCGTGCGGCGCATTTCCAGTCGATCTCCGCAACTTGTTTCCAAGGAGATTCTGCGAGCAGGGGAGTCTGTGTCGATCTCATCGCTAGAGCGTGAGGGGCGTTCCAAGCGGCGTGCCCGCAAGAGCCTTTCATGAAGGTTATTTTGCGCAATCCACGCCGGGAGATTGAGATTGAAGGGCGCCGTAGGGTTCACGGACTTTTAGCGGAATTGGGCTTACCGCGAGAGTCACATTTGGTCATCCGAAACGGAACTCTTGTACCTGGCGACGAAGAACTTGATAAAGACGATGTGATTGAAATCCGCCCAGTTATCTCTGGAGGTATGTGACGTGAAGTGTCGTACCTGTCGCGGGCCAGCAATTATTGATTTACCGCGTCATAACGCCAACTTCTGCGCGGAACATTTCTTACAGATGTGCCGACGCCAAGTTGAAAAAGCGATACATGATCATCAGATGCTGAACAAAAGCGATCGGATTTTGGTGGCAGTTTCTGGGGGTAAAGATTCCTTGGCAGTTTGGGACATGTTGATTGATTTGGGCTATCAGGCCGACGGGTTATACGTGGCACTAGGAATTGGTGAATACAGCGAGGAGTCACGGGGCTACACCGAACGTTTTGCCGATGAGCGCGGTCTGAAACTCACCGTTGTTTCGTTGCGTGACGATTACGGCTACGACATTCCAACAGCTAGTCGGGCTACTGGTCGTGTGCCTTGTTCAGCCTGCGGGATGAGTAAGCGCCACCTCTTTGATAAGGCAGCAATTGATGGAGGGTACGACGTTGTAGTGACGGGTCATAATCTCGACGATGAGGCAGCAGTTCTATTCGGCAATGCCTTGCGTTGGGATGTGGAGTATTTGGCACGGCAGTTACCTGTGCTGCCAAGTCGTCATGGTTTTCCAAAAAAAGTCAAGCCATTGATTCGACTCTCCGAACGAGAGATGGCGGCTTGGTGCGTTGTTCGCGGAATTGATTACATAGTGGACGAATGTCCGATCGCCGCTGGCAATAAACACATCGGGTTTAAAGAAGCGCTGAATGTACTTGAAGAGAAGTCGCCCGGGACGAAGGCATCTTATTACCTAGGCTTTCTTGACCGCATGGCTCCTGTTTTGGCCAGCATTGCTGCATCGGGAGCAGACAGCGTGACACCATGCATGCGTTGTGGCGCACCAACGGGTGGCGAAGAAGGTTCTGTCTGTGCTTTCTGTCGGCTTGTGGAAAGATCAGCCGCTCATGAGCCAGTATCAGTTGAACTGATACTTAAAAAGTCGCGTTCGCAAAAACGCGCACAATCGGAGGTTGCCCAATCATGAGTTCCACTTTTGCCTACGGTGACAAGATTTTATTGATTGATGGTAAGCAGCGTCGTTACTTAATGAATCTGACAGAGGGAGCAGAGTTTCATAGCCATGCTGGTTATGTCTCACATAGTGAGATCCTCGGTCAACCAGAGGGTTTTCGTCTGCAATCAACAAAAGGGGCGCGCTACATCGTGTTGCGACCAACGTTGGAGGATTTTGTCGTTGAGATGCCTCGCGGCGCACAAGTGATTTATCCAAAGGATCTTGCGCCAATTTGTATGCTCGCTGACATCGGACCAGGGGTCAAAGTTCTTGAAAGCGGTGTCGGCTCTGGTGCGTTATCCATGACGATGCTTCGCTATGGCGCAGAAATCACCGGATATGAATTGCGCGAGGATTTTGCGAATCGGGCGATCACAAATGTGCGGTCTTTTCTTGGCGAAGAGGCCTTGAGTCGCTATCACGTTCAAGTCCGTGATTGTTACGAAGGTATTGATGAAGGCGATATTGATCGCGTCATCCTCGATTTACCCGAGCCTTGGAATGTGGTCCCTCATGCGCAAAAAGTTATGCGCCCTGGTGGAATACTGGTTGCCTACACGCCGTCTATCACTCAAGCAGTCAGGACGCGCGAAGCCATGGCAAATCCAATGTGGACTGGAACAAGGACACTTGAGGTTTTGCATCGCGGATGGTACATCGAAGGTCAAGCGGTTCGACCTGATCACCGGATGGTGGCACACACTGGATTTCTTACGACAGGTCGGCTGTTAAGTGCGCCAAACCAAGAAGAGATTTAGGGCTCAATAAAAATGCACTCGCCGGGGCATTCTTCGGCGGATTCAATGACGCCGTCCATCTCTTTATCGGCGAAGTTGGCCAGTCCGTCTGCGCCCTGAGCATTTCCTTTGGCAGTTGCATAAATTGTGGCGCCATCGCGCACATAGGCCAAGCCGTCATCTAAAAGTGTAAAAACATTAGGGGAGATCTCTTCGCAGAGACCGTCGCCGGTGCAGAGATCTTGATCAATCCAGACCTTCATTTTGGTTCGCTAGCTCCTCGTTCATCACACTGCGGTAGGACACCGCTGAATTTCTAGGTTACAGGTCAAGGCATCTCAACGCTGACTCAAAAGGGGGTTCGCAGCAACTTTTGCTGGCAGGCAATGTGACCTCGGTCTTTGAGGCTCGACCTACGCCACGACAGCCTTATTCGAAGGGGTGTAGTTTTGCACTTAGCGCCGCCAGAAAGGTCCGTCGTGAACGAAAATTCTCCAGATCAACAGGGCACAGAAACTGATGTGCAGGCTTTGCGTGCGGAAATAGAGGTTCTGCGTTCTCGACTTGCCGAGGCCCCTCGTCGTTCACGGCAACTGGAGGAGAGACTTGCCGAGACGCAAGGGCTGCTGACTCAAGAATCGGCAAAGAATGAGAAGCTAAGTTTCGTCTTGCGCGAAGCGAGAGAAAATATCGTTTCCCTGCGTGAAGAAGTCGATAAGTTGTCGCAGCCGCCTTCTGCTTACGGAGTCGTCGTCGGGAAAAACGAGGATAGAACTGTCGATGTCCTGACAAGTGGCCGCAAGTTGAAAGTCAATCTCAATCCTGAGATTGACTTTGAGTTACTTGAGCGAGGCGCCGAGGTGGTTCTCAACGAGAGCTTCAATGTCGTGACTTCTCGTCGCTCTGAGGGCTCAGGAGACGTGGTTTCCATTCGTGAATTACTTGACGATGGTATTCGCGCCATTGTCGTTGGGCGAAATGACGAAGAGTCAGTATGCGAACTAGCGGATGCTTTGCGAGGGGTGCTCCTGCGTAATGGAGATACCGTTCGTCGTGATATTCGCACCAATCTGTTGTTGGAGAAGCTCCCAAGACCTGAAGTTGAGGATCTTCTTCTTGAGGAAGTACCCGATGTGAGTTACCTCGATATTGGGGGACTCGACGCCCAGATTGAACAGATTGCTGATGCTGTTGAGTTGCCATTTTTGCACCACGATCTCTTCGCTGAACATCAACTACCTGCTCCCAAGGGTATTTTGCTGTATGGCCCACCTGGATGCGGCAAGACGCTGATAGCCAAAGCAGTTGCGAACAGTTTGGCGAAGAAAGTTGCAGCCCGAATGGGAGATGAAAAGGGACGCAGTTATTTCATCAACATCAAAGGGCCTGAATTACTCAATAAGTATGTCGGAGAAACCGAGCGACAAATCCGTTTGGTGTTCCAGCGAGCCCGAGAGAAGAGTGAAGAGGGTTGGCCTGTCATCATTTTCTTTGATGAGATGGACTCAATGTTTCGCACACGCGGGACCGGCATTTCATCGGATATGGAGTCGACTATCGTTCCGCAGTTTTTGGCGGAAATTGATGGAGTTGAAGGTCTTCGAAACGTCATTGTGATCGGCGCCACAAACCGCGAGGATCTCATTGATCCGGCGATCTTGCGACCAGGCCGTCTCGATGTGAAGATAAAGATTGAGCGACCTACAGCGGAGTCAGCCCATCAAATTTTCGCGCGGTATTTGACGAGCGACATTCCGATTTCAGTGAGTGAGATCGCAATTGCGGGAGATATTCAAGGCGCTATTTCCTTGATGATTGACCAGGGTGTTGCTGAGATGTACAGCACTGAAGAGGTGAATCGCTTTTTGGAGGTCACCTATGCCAACGGCGACAAGGAAGTCTTGTATTTTCGTGATTTCGCTTCTGGTGCGATGATCGAGAATATTGTGCGCCGAGCGAAGAAGTTGGCGATCAAAAGGGTTATCAGTGGAGGCGAGAGAGGTATCTGTACGCAGGATGTCCTTGACTCAGTGCGACAAGAGTTCCACGAGCATGAAGATCTTCCGAACACCACTAATCCTGATGACTGGGCAAAAATCTCCGGAAAGAAGGGCGAAAGAATCGTTTTCATTCGCACTCTTGTGAACGAAGGTCGTCAAACCCGTGTATCGGGAGGTCGCTCCATCGAACGTAGTGCGACGGGCCAATACCTGTAGGACATGAGGTCGGATTATGGCTATCCCAAAAATCTGTGGAATTGAAACTGAATATGGAATTCAGATTCGCGGTAGTGAGTCCAATCCGATACTTGCTTCCTCGTTGTTAATCAGTTCATATGTCGCAGCCACTTCGAAAAAATCGGACGCTCAGGGAATTAAGTGGGATTTCTGCGACGAACAGCCGGCCATAGACGCTCGCGGGTATTCCTATGAGGACTCTTTCGCACCCGAGATTGAATCTCATTTGGTGAATGCAGTCCTGACCAACGGGGCCCGCTATTACGTAGATCATGCTCATCCAGAGATCTCCACCCCCGAATGTCGGACGGCTCTGGAAGTTTTGGCTTTTGATTGTTCGGCCGAAGAGATCGTCCGCCGTTCAATGAAACTTGCGCAACCGTTTCTTGGGCCGCAATCCGAAATGGTTCTCTACAAAAACAACAGTGACGGAAAAGGAAACAGTTACGGATGTCACGAGAACTTTTTAGTCTCGCGTGATGTTCCCTTTGGTCGTCTAGTCGCTCAGATCACCCCTCATTTCGTGACGCGACAGATATTTGCTGGAGCTGGCAAAGTTGGGTGCGAGATTCCGGGAGTCTCTGAACGTGAAGTGCCCTATCAGATAAGCCAAAGGGCAGATTTTTTTGAAGAAGAGGTCGGTTTAGAGACGACTCTTCGTCGTCCAATTGTCAACACTCGAGATGAACCTCATTGTGATCCCCAAAAGTATCGTCGCTTGCATGTCATCGTGGGTGACGCCAATATGTCGCAGACTGCGACGTTGCTGAAGGTTGGGACCACTTCATTGATCCTGGCGATGATTGAAGATGAAGCCTTGCCAGTTGACCTCTCCTTGGCGCATGCGGTACCGGCGATCCGTCAAGTGAGCTATGACCTGACACTCCGCCAGACCTTATTGTTACGCGATGGACGCAGAATGAACGCGCTGGATATTCAGTGGGCGTTACTGGAGATGGCAAGTAAATATTCGATCTCTCACGGGTTGGACTGCTTGGGTGGAGAAGAAGACGGTGAGCAGATTTTGCGGCTATGGGAGACTGTCCTCAACGGTCTTTCTAGTGAACCTGAATCGGTTGCGCACCTCGTGGATTGGGTCGCTAAAAAACGCTTAGTTGATGGGTACTCGCAACGGCACGATCTACAGCCGGGCGATTCGCGTTTGAAGGCGATTGATCTGCAATATCACGATATGCGTGAGGAGAAATGTTTGGCTTTACGTGTCGGCTTGGATCAGATCGTCACCGATGAACAGATTCAACGAGGAGTGACGGAACCTCCGGACTCAACTCGGGCTTTTTTCCGTGGTAAATGTCTGGAGCGTTGGCCTGATCAGGTCATCTCGGCGAATTGGGACAGTATGGTTTTTGAGGTCGACAAGGGTCCTTTGCGACGGGTGCCGATGATGGAGCCGATGCGCGGTTCTAAAGAGTTGGTTGGTCATCTGTTTGACTCGGCGACGTCGCTTAGCGAGTTTCTTGAGCGGTTAGGCGTCTAAAGGTGTTGAGAAGCGACTATCTAGTTTTAGAGTTGGGTTATATGGTCACATTCCTGAGAGGAAACTATGGCTGAGCAAGTACGTAAAAATAAGCAAACGTCGGATCGTTCTGAGGTCACCACTGAAGTGACTGCCACAGCGGCGGCGCAGAGCGCACAAACTAAATCTGATCTGGATGAACTTCTTGATGAAATTGATGATGTGTTGGAGAGCAACGCCGAAGACTTTGTTAAGTCATATGTTCAAAAAGGTGGGGAGTGAATAGTGGTCGTCCCATTTTTTGATGTTGACAACGATCCGGGCAGTAACTTCACGAGTTTGTTGCGTAAAGTCGGGCTGGATCCATTTGCTGTTTCAAGTTTCGGCGACTCGCAGCAGGTCCTAGCGCCCCATGCCACGACTGTCCTGGCTGTGCGTTATTCGGATGGTGTCATCATGGCCGGCGATAGGCGGGCCACTATGGGCAACAGAATTGCTAATCGTGAGATGGAGAAAGTTGTCCCAGCGGATCGACATAGCGGCGTAGCGATTTCGGGTACCGCTGGAGTAGCGATGGACATGATCAAAATTTTTCAATTGCAACTCGAGCATTTTGAAAAACTTGATGGGCGCCCGATCAGCCTTGAGGGCAAGGCGAATCAACTTTCACAGTTAGTGCGTGCCAATTTGGCTGGAGCGATGCAGGGTCTAGGGGTCATTCCAATTTTCGCTGGCTATGACTTGTTGCGCAATACGGGACGACTGTGGGATTTTGATATCACGGGCGGACGTTATGAGGAACGTGAGTTTGTTGCGACGGGTTCTGGCGGAGGACCAGCCTCAACGGTATTGAAGGTGGGCTTTCGGCCCAATATGTCTGGTGATGACGCAGTGGACCTTGCATGTCGGGCGCTTTTGGAAGCAGCAGATGTTGACTCTGCCACGGGAGGGCCGGATGTGTTGCGGAGTATTTACCCCGTAGTGGCCACGATCAGTGTGGACGGATGGGAGCGTCGTGATGACGCCGACTTAGCGCGCCGATTTGAAGCATTGGTGCTCGAACAACGTCAAAGACAAGACGGGGTATCGTCGTGAATCAGCCCTTCTATGTAGCGCCAGAGCAGTTGATGAAGGATCGCGCGGATTACGCGCGTAAAGGTATTGCTCGCGGGCGAGCACTCGTTGCCGTGCAATATGTGGACGGCATCCTTCTGGTCTCAGAGAACACGTCAAACACTTTGAGGAAAATTAGCGAAATCTACGATCGAATCGGTTTCGCTGGAGTTGGTAAATACAACGAGTTTGATCAACTCCGACGTTTTGGCGTGCGCAACGCTGATGTTCGCGGTTATCAGTATTCGCGTGATGATGTTGAAGCTAGAAGTCTTGCTAACGAATACGCTCAAATTCTGGGGCAGACATTTACACACGATGTCAAGCCCTATGAAGTAGAGATATTGCTCGTTGAAGTCGGAGCAGATCAGAATTCGGATCAGTTATTTCACATCATGTATGACGGAACTTTGATGGACGAACGAGGCTTGAGTGTCCTCGGAGGTGATGCGGAGGCGATTGGCGGTCGGCTACGCGAAACATGGTTGCCAGGCGATGTCTTGGATGTCGCCGTGAGAAAGTGTGTGGCAGCCCTTGCAGGTCCCGACCGCACTCTTCAGGCCGACGGGTTAGAGGTCGCCATTCTTAGCCGTTCGATTGAACGCCGTTGCTTTAAGCGATTTGATGATCAAGAGATTGACGCTTTTCTCTCGTGATTTCTACTCGTAGATAGGGATTTTCTCATGGAACGTCGCATCTATGGCCTAGAGAATGAATACGGGGTGACTTGTACTTTGCGAGGTCAACGTCGTCTGAGTCCCGATGAGGTTTCGCGGTACCTTTTCCGCAAGGTTGTGACGTGGGGACGTAGTTCAAATGTCTTTTTGGAAAACGGATCCCGCCTCTACCTAGATGTCGGATCACATCCTGAATACGCGACTGCAGAGTGTGACTCCCTCTATGAAGCAGTAGTGCATGATAAGGCTGGAGAACGCATCCTTGAGAGTTTGCTGATCTCTGCCGAGGAACGACTTCGTGAAGAAGGTATTCGCGGCACGATTTATCTTTTCAAGAACAACACTGATTCAGCGGGAAATAGTTACGGCTGCCATGAGAACTA
>WLTJ01000200.1 GCA_009705435.1 Actinomycetota bacterium
CATGTGCGACCGTCGCCAACAATGGCCCCTTCAACAGCAAGACGAACTTGCGTTGAGGACGGTGCTCCTGCTTGTGGCACAGCAGTCAGTTCGAAAGTGCAATATGTTGAACGAGTGATCGTTTCCTGCTCGCCCTGCGGCAGAGTGCCCATCACGATCGTGTACAACATGCCGGCCTCTTTGTGCACATGCTTCTCTTTGAAATCGGGACGGTTCTGCATCTCCATAAATGACGAACGACTGGCGTACTTGACGATTGCCATCCGATCCCATTCCTCGGGACTGCTCTGCGCCACGACATCGCCCATGAACGCCACGTGCGCTCCGATACGCGTCAACACATCGGTCGGGTTATACAGATTGTCGGCTTCAACACCAGAGATCCCCTCCGGCGCAGAACTGTCAGCGTCCTTGACACCTTCGTAACCGGCCACATCGCGATACTTCATAAAGTTCACCATGTAGATCGGACCATCATTGTCAGGAGTCCTGGTCATCAAGTCATTGGCATAGTCAAAGTCAATTTTTCCGTAGCGCATACGGCAAACATAGCAAACCCTGCCCATCTTGTGACACATAAGGTGACAGAAAAGTCCCGGCGGTGCTACGGTGCTTCTAACCTCAAGGAGATCCCGTGTCGAACCAATTGATTCTTGACTCATTACACCGTCGCATGGCAGCGCTTTTCAGTTTGTATGAAGACGCCCTCTCAACGATGGACCTTTCACACGTCAATCATTTTGAGCGAGAAGGCGTGTTACCCATAGCTTTCTCGCTGTTTCATTACGCCAACATGCATGACGCCTCATTCATGATGCTCAGCGGACAGTTGCCCATATGGAATGACGAGTGGCAAGAGCGCGTCGGCGTGGCAATTAATGATCATGGAAAACACCGCACCGTCGGTGAAATGGAACATCAAAGAATTGGTGACCTTGAAGCATTCACCGAGTACATGCGGGCGGTGTATGCGCGCACCTTGTCATGGCTTGAATCGCTTGACCCAGCCGAATTGGAACGAGTCATCATTACCCGACCGTTTCCACCACAGGTTGCTTCAACCTTCAGTGCTCGCGTCGCAGGACCTGAGGGTCTGACAGTGCTTGACGGCATTGAGTGCTGGCTGTACCAGCATGGTCTGCGCCACATGGGTGAAATTGAGCTCTCGCGCGGACTCGTCGGTCTTGGTGGGATGACCTCGTAACAGGGTCTTTCCCCGTCACAACTCACCGCCTATGCTCCTGAGTGGGGAGGTGACGCCATGGGGGGCACACCGATAGTTCTAGGGGATATTAATAAGACTTGGTTGAGTGACGTCCTGGGAGTTCGCGTCACAGACCTCAGTATGCAAGTCATCGGCGCTGGCGAAGGTTTCATGGGCCAACTCGCCCGAGTCTCTCTGCAAGGCGACAATGTGCCAGCAAGTGTGATCGTCAAGTTGCCCACCTCTGATCCGGGTGGACAGGTCATGGGCGAGATGATGGGCGTCTGGAAACGTGAGCATCGCTTTTATACAGAACTCGCATCACGTATGAAGGGCATCACTCTGGCGACCTGTCTCTACAGCACCGCCGAACCGTATGCCTTGATTCTTGAAGATCTCAGTCCCGCACGCGCAGGTGATCAAGTCGCAGGACCCACGCCGGCGCAGGCGCGTACGGCCATTGATGTGGCGGCCACACTGCACAGCAACTGGTTTGATAAGCCCGAACTCGAGGAATTTGATTGGATGCCTCGACTTGATGATCCGATGACAGCATCAATTGGCACGATGTTCCCCATTGGTTGGCCGATTTTTCTTGAGCGCTATCAAGATTCACTTCCCCCACGTGTCTTGGCATGGTGTGAAAAATTTGTCCCAATGATTGAGACTTGGATGAAGACATATGCTGACTGGCCGTGCACTTTGACCCACGGTGATTTTCGTTTGGACAATATGTTTTTCTCCGAGAATGGTTCAATGACACTCATTGACTGGCAACTCTCGATGCGCACACCGAGCACGACGGACCTGGTGTATTTCCTTGGGACCAATATCCCCACTGCGATGCGCCGAGAGATGCAAGATGAACTGATTATTCGTTACTGCAATGCAATGCGTGACGGAGGCGTACCAGATGAGTGGGCTGATTATGACCGCATTGTTCAGGGTTACGCCGAAGGCATGCTTTTCTATTGCACATCTTTTGCCGCCAGCATCTTGTCTCTCGATCCGGCTAATGAGCGTGGAGCCGCCTTGATGGATTCGCTGGTGCGCCGTGCATTTTCTGCCGCCGATGATTTAGATGCAGGATCGCGACTCGGTATCTAACCTCTGCTTAGAGCCGCTCAAAACTCATATCAACAGCTGGTAGTCCCGCAACATTGCCGCGCTTTTCAAACACTGTTTCAATTCGCCACTCAGGTCGTCCGACGGTCGGTGCCGCGAAGAAACCTGAGGATGCAATGATGTCCGATGACTTGCGCCAGTAATCCTCAATATCGGTCGCCAAACGAATGCACCCACCAGGCTTGAGGACCTCTGCTAACTGAGCAACAACCTCGGGTCGCAGCAGACGTCGACTTTGTTCGCGCTGTTTGGGCCATGGATCGGGAAAGAAAATCCATACTTCGTCAAGAGATGCCACAGCGATACGTTGCAACAACACCAAAACATCCCCTTCCACGACACGCGTATTCACAAGCGAGAAATTTTCAATCGCTTGCAAAATATTGGCGATACCACGAGTGTGAATATCGATGGCGATGAGATTGACGTCAGGGTGACTGGGCGCAAACGCAATCGCCAGGTCTCCGCGACCACAACCAATCTCTAAGCAGACTGGATTGTCGTTCGCAAAGACCGCACCTAGATCTAAAACTGAGCCATGTTCAGCCACACTCCAGGTTGAACGCAGTCGGTCGTACACTCTGGTCAATTCGGGACCTAACTTGCGACGCCGAGGGCGAAAACTGCGTACTAAACGATTTTCCGCATCTCCGTGCAACACCCTCAACACGGTAACGGCAGATTTCTCGTCACGCACGGCGTCAAGCCATACCCAGCAACTAAATTGAAACTATGAATTCGCGCGACAGCCTCCAAGCAAAGGTTCGCTCGATTTTAGAACTCGCAAATCATCCCAATACTCCCCACGCTGAGGCCGAGAACGCCCTCGCTCATGCATTTCGCTTGATGCAAAAATATGGACTCGACGAGAGCGACGTATCCGGCAGTGCCACCTCCGCGGGCGAGATAGTCAGCAAGACCTTCACCATTACGGGTCCCTACAGAGTCCGTCGCGGAACATTGCTGTGGACAATGTCTAAAACGCTGAGTTGTCACGCGTATCGCGACATGATGCAACACGGTTCCGGCCAAGTCACGATCGTGGCTTTTGGTACCAGCAACGATTTGCTGTCACTCGGGCTTTTGTTTCAAGCCGCAGAGATGTTGGCAGTCCGCTTGCTCCCTGCTGGGGATCGCCGCTTTCGTACCTCTTGGTGGCATGGCTACTGCGACGGCATCGCCCGCAAATTAGAAAGCGAACATCGCAAGATTGTCAAAGAAACACCAGGCGCAGGTCTTGTGTTAGTTGAGCGCGCAGAACGCGCGCGGCGCACCATGACCGACACGGCACCGCATCTTCGTACGAATACCAGTCGCTACAGCACCGATCGACAGGCGTATGGGGCTGGACAAAGCGCTGGCACCCAATTCACTGCGGGACGCAATGCGGTGGGTTCAAACCAGCGGGCGATTGGCCCTGGATGACCAGCCCCACTGAAGCCCAGCAGACTTACGCCGTTGAGGATGCTTTTGAGGCCGAGATGCCAACAAAGACTCTGTCGCTCGCCGAGGCCACGAACTGGCTGGCGATCATCGCCGATGATGAAGGGGTCGACTATCCACTCCTCCTACAAGGCAATCTCTCGCGCAGGACCGATGGTGTGGCTTTCAATGACGAATGGTGCATAGCGGTGAGAAAGAAGCAGCCAAGTGAACTGCTCCTGCTCCACGAAATGGCTCACC
>WLTJ01000201.1 GCA_009705435.1 Actinomycetota bacterium
ATCTCCACGTTCTCTTGAAGAGATCCGAAAGAAAAACGCTCACGGTTATTACTTTTGCTGGCCAAGGTGAACTCCTAGTGGCTGAGGTACTACGAAAAGTGGGCAGAACAAACAATTAACTGACTAAAACATTCGCTAAAAGACTCTCTGAGATGGGCAAATAGAAAAAGCGCGTCAAACCTATTTTGGGGAACGAAAAGGACAAGGGCGACACACGGCAACAGATGAGACTACCGCTCTCGGGCGACCATTATCAACCGCCACCAACAAAAGAGTTGGGCGAATACAACGAATCGGTGTGACCAAAACGTGCTGAGGGTTACGGTAAGCCGATTTCAGGCTCAGGTCAAGCATCTCCAGCAAATTTTTAGTGAAAACCCGGTGAAAACCCCAAGTGAGAACCCGAGACGCGACTCGACCCGCTCTTCATCCCAGTGTGAACTGGGCAAAAAGCGGGCCGAGCAATGCTAAAACCGGCTGAAGCCGGCCGGAATCACTTGATGTCGACTGATGCGCCGGCTTCGACCAACTTGGCCTTGGCCTTCTCTGCGTCATCTTTGCCAACCTTTTCGAGGACAGCCTTAGGGGCTGCATCGACGAGGTCTTTGGCTTCCTTGAGGCCAAGGCTGGTGAGCTCGCGCACGACCTTGATGACCTGGATCTTCTGGGCGCCGGCATCGGACAGGATGACGTCGAATTCGTCCTGCTCTTCAGCAGCGGCTGCTGGAGCAGCTCCGCCAGCGGCTGCTACGGCCACAGGGGCAGCAGCGGTCACGCCGAACTTCTCTTCGAAAGCGTCAAGCAGTTCCTTGAGCTCAATAACGGTCAGGGCGGCAATGCCGTCCAGGATCTCTTGTTTGTTGAGAGCCATGATGATTTCTCCTATGTGTTGTTCAGATTTTTCGGTTGATATTTATGAAATGAAATGACTTATCTAGAAGGGCAGTTTTTAGGCGGCCTTTTGATCGAGCAATGCCTTGAGGCCATAGGCCAAATTGCGGGGCAGTGCTTGTAACAAACCAGCTGTCTTGACGAGCGGTGCCTGCAATGCTCCAGCGAACTGGGCCAGCAAAACTTCGCGCGATGGTAGGTCGGCCAGCGATTCGACATCCTTGGCAGACAGCAATTGACTACCGAGGGCGCCACCTTTGATGACCAGCAGTGGGTTCGTCTTGGCGAAGTCGCGTAATACCTTGGCGGTAGCAGCGGCATCTCCATTAACGAATGTCAATGAACTCGGACCAATGAGCAACTCAGAAATGACTGACTTGTCGGTCGAAGATAGTGCTAAACGAGCAAGGGTATTTTTGTAGACCTTGTATTCGCCGTTGACGCCACGCAATGCAGCACGAAGTTCTTCAAGGTGACTCACAGTCAGACCGCGATATTCAGTAACGAACACCACATCGACTGTCGCCAACTTTTCAGAAATTTCGCTAACTTTTGAGGCTTTTTCTGGACGGGGATTTTCCACGTGTTTTTTCTCCTTTCGCTTCTACTCGGGGCTCGCAGTCGCGAACACCACGAGGAGCGAAAGGCTCTGTGTAGTCTCCGCCTCGGTTGGCGAACCCTGCGGTTCTTTGACGACCGTGAGGTCGACCGACTGTCTCTGGCAAGCAATTTCTATGTGGGATTACTAGATGAACCCTTGACGATATCGGTCAACAAACCAATAAACGCCAAGTATTAAAGACTAAACGACGATTTCTGGGCGCAGGCGAGCAAGATCGACTTTGACGCCAGGTCCCATTGTCGAAGACACGGTGATCTTGCGCAGGTAACGACCCTTGGCTGAGGCTGGCTTGGCACGCTGGATTTCGTCAAGAACGGCGCGGAAGTTGGCTTCAATCTGTTCAACCGTGAAAGACACTTTTCCGAGTTGCACGTGCACATTGCCGTAGCGGTCAGTGCGGTATTCAACCTTGCCGCCCTTGAATTCGCCGACTGCACGACCCACATCTTGAGTCACAGTGCCTGTCTTGGGGTTCGGCATCAGTCCACGTGGTCCGAGCACGCGACCAATGCGGCCAACTAAGGGCATCATGTCAGGAGTCGCAATGGCGAGATCGAAGTTGAAAATACCTTTTTCAATTTCTGCAGCAAGATCCTCGGCACCAACAATGTCGGCACCGGCCTTGCGGGCTTCTTCAGCAGCTTCACCTGTGGCGAATACCGCAACGCGAATGTTTTTACCAGTACCCGATGGCAACGCGACCGTGCCGCGAACAGCCTGCTCGGCCTTACGGGGGTCAACTCCAAGACGCATCGCAACTTCAATGGTCTCGTCAAATTTGGCTGACGCAAGCGACTTCACCAAGGTCAAGGCCTCGGTTGGGTTGAAATGTGCATCCCGGTCAAAGCGCTTCAGCGCATCTGTGAATTTCTTACCTGACATGACTGTCTCCCTCTCCCCCGCTTTTCTGACGGAGGGTGTTAAGCCGGCCGAGTGAGGTTTTCTCGGTCCAGGCGTGTGGTTTATATGTTTGAAAAAATTTGTCTTGACAACTAGATCACTTAACGACAAGACCCATCGAGCGAGCCGTACCGCGTACCTGCTGTTTGGCAGCTTCGAGATCGAAGGCGTTGAGGTCAGGCATCTTGATCTTGGCGACTTCTTCAATGTCTGCCTCGGTCACTGAACCAGCAACGGCCTTGCCTGGGGTCTGGCTTCCCTTGTCGAGACCAGCCTTCTGACGCAACAACACCGGAGTCGGTGGCGTCTTCAGAATGAATGTGAATGTGCGATCTTCGAAAATGGAGATCTCCACGGGGATAATGGTGCCGACTTGGCTTTCGGTGGCAGCGTTGTACTGCTTCACGAAGTCCATGATGGCCACGCCGTGCGGTCCGAGCGCGGTACCAACTGGTGGAGCCGGAGTGGCTTTGCCAGCAGGAATTTGGATCTTAACGATCGCTGTGAGTTTTTTCTTCGCCATGGGGCGTTTCCCTTCGTAGAACGACTTGTGTAAAAAATGTATGAAACAGTTACTGCTTCGCGACTTGACTGAAGTCCATCTCCACCATGGTCTCACGACCAAAGATATTGACTAAAACCTTCAACTTCATGTGATCTGCATTAATTTCTGCAACTTCACCTAAGAAATCAGCAAAAGCGCCTTCCTTAACTCGAACGCTCTCGCCCACTTCGTATTCCATCTTCGGCTTACGACGATTGGCGGTTTCTTGCCCATCACCCTTAGCTGACAAGAACGTCTCAACTTCACGCCGCGCCAGCGGTGTTGGCTTTTGACCCTTTTGGCTCTGCCCAACGAAACCTGTAATACCAGGCGTGTTGCGAATGCAATACCAACTCTCATCGTCCATGTAGCAACGCACCAAGAGATAACCCGGGAAGACTTTCTTTTGTACGGTCTGCTTGCGACCATTTTTAAATTCAGTGACATCTTCCATCGGGATAACGATGTCAAAAATACGATCTTCCATATTCAGAGACTGAATACGCGCCTCAAGGTTGGCCTTGACTTTCTTTTCATATCCAGCCTGGCTGTGTACCACAAACCACTGACCGGGAAGACTCCAAGGATTGACCACAGGGACTGCAGCGTCATCAGAATCATCACTAGTGATCTCTGCCGCGTCGGTGAGGTCAATGACCTGTGGTTCATCAGTGCTGTCGTTAGGTGTTTCGTCCATGCTTGCCTCGTCGTTCATCATCAGCTCTTATACAACCAGTCAGTGAGGAAACCCACTGCAGTGTCTGCGCCACCGATGATTGCCGTAAATATGGCAACGGTGATGAGAACCACAATTGAGTAACGGCGAACTTCTGGCCATTTCGGCCACGCCACTTTATTCATTTCTTCGCGAACTTCGCGCAGGTACTTAGCAGGACTTGTGCGCTCGGCCTGAGCCTTAGGCGCGCGGGCTTGACGCGCAGGGTTGCCCTGCTCGTCGAGTGCACCCATTTTTTTCAGAGTGCGCTTCTGTTCCCGGTTTAGATCCGCTGTCATTGCCTTGTCTCGTTCTCTCGAATTACTTC
>WLTJ01000202.1 GCA_009705435.1 Actinomycetota bacterium
AACAGTTGTGGCTTTGGCTGACAATGTTCGCTGGATTATTAAGGCCGTCACAGCTGGTTCGCGCGAGGCCCGTGTGGCCAATCAATTTGGAACGGACTTGATTTTAGTGGACGCTCCTGAACCAGGTTCAGGTTTAGTTTTTGATTGGTCTCTGACCGATGAGATTCCATCGGGCATTCGGATGATTTTGGCAGGCGGCCTCACAGAAGAGAACGTTGCTGAGGCAGTGCGTTACGTTCGCCCATGGGGCGTTGATGTTTCATCCGGTGTGGAGTCGGCTCCTGGTAAGAAAGACGCTCTGAAACTTCGGCGTTTCATTGCGAACGCACGCGCTGCGGCTCCAGTTGAGGATGTGACGGGTGACTCGGGCAATGATTTTCCCTATGATTGGGCCGATGAATAAATCGCTAAACAACTAGGCAGTTGTAGCGATCAGATGCCAACATAGAGTTCTACTTGTCGAGGAGCGATGTGAGTATTGCAGAAAAGTCAATGATGTCTGATCCATCCGAGTCGGGCCGTTTCGGTGAGTTCGGCGGTCGCTTTGTTCCCGAAACTTTGGTACCCGCATGTGAGGAACTCGAGGTCTCCTTTCGCCAAGCGTGGGCTGATCCAAGTTTTCGTGCCGAGCTCAATCAGGCGTTAAAGGAATATGCCGGCCGTCCCTCGATGTTGACAGAGTGCTATCAACTCGGAAGAAAGTTGGGCATCCGGCTAGTTCTCAAACGCGAAGATCTCAATCACACGGGTTCGCACAAGATCAACAATGTTCTCGGTCAAGTTTTGTTGGCTAAGCGCATGGGTAAGAAGCGCATCGTGGCAGAAACGGGCGCCGGTCAACATGGCGTTGCTGCGGCAACGGCTGCAGCACTGATGGGTCTTGAATGCAAGGTCTACATGGGTGCTGTGGATGTGGAACGGCAGTCCCTCAATGTCTTTCGTATGAAACTTCTTGGGGCTGAGGTTGAGGCTGTTCATAGTGGTAGCCGTACCTTGAAGGATGCTGTGAATGAAGCGATGCGCGATTGGGTCGCTTCGGTGGAAAGCACGCACTACTGCTTGGGTTCTGTTATGGGGCCTCATCCCTATCCGTGGATGGTTCGCGAGTTCCATCGCGTGATCGGTACAGAAGCTCGCGAGCAATGCCTCGAGCGTTACGGCCAGGATCCAGATGTTGTCGTGGCATGCGTTGGCGGTGGCTCAAATGCAATCGGTATTTTTTCTGGGTTTGTAGACACAAAGGCACGATTAATCGGTGTTGAGCCAGCAGGCGGGGCCGCGGTGGGTCGGGGTCAACCTGGTGTTGTTCACGGCATGCGCAGTTACCTGATGCAAGACGAATACGGACAGGTGCAAGAGGCGCATTCAATTTCGGCTGGGCTTGATTATCCAGGTGTAGGTCCAGAACATTCATATCTGGCGTCCATTGGTCGTGCGGAGTACCCAACAGTGACCGACACAGAAGTCATCGAAGGTTTTCAGTTATTGGCTAAAACGGAGGGAATCATTCCCGCTTTGGAATGTGCTCATGCCCTTGCTTGGATTTCTCGCGAAGCGCCGAATATGCAGGGTCAAACAGTCTTGATGAATTTGTCAGGACGTGGAGATAAAGACGTAGGTCAGATGATGGAAGTATTGAGTTAATGCCTACGACCTTGACGACCTTGGAGACTGAACTTCGTGCGAAGCGCGATGCGGGACGCAAGTTATTGGTTCCTTATGTCACAGGGGGACTCACAGGTTGGACCGATGCCATACGTGCCGCCGCTGCCCACGGAGCGGATTGCATTGAGATCGGATTACCTTTTTCCGACCCTGTGATGGATGGGCCAATTATTCAACAAGCTTCGCAGCGTGCACTTGATGACGGTGCTACGCCTGTTTCGATTCTTGAAGGTGTCCGCACTCTTGACGTCGGAGTTCCTTTGGTGGTGATGTGTTACTACAACACCGTGCATCACGCAGGTCATGAACGTTTTGCTGCGCAATTAGTGCAGGCAGGTATTAGCGGTGCGATCATCCCCGATCTCCCTCTTGAGGAGTCCGCTTTGTGGTGTCGGGCTGCCGACGAGGTGGGATTGTCAACGATTATGTTGGCCGCGCCAACTGCGCCTGACGAAAGATTGCCGAGAGTTTGTGCACGAGCCCGAGGTTTTGTTTATTCGGTGGGTCTATTGGGTGTGACGGGGGAGAGGACCACTTTGGCTTCAACCGCTACCGAATTGGCGCGCCGTCTCAAGAAGGTCACTGATGTGCCTGTGATTGTTGGTGTCGGCGTTTCGAATAGCGCTCAAGCCGTCGAGGCTTGCCGAGTAGCCGATGGAGTCGTGCAGGGTGCCTCTGTCGTACGCCGGCTGATGGAGGGCGGACCAGATGCCGTCGGTGAATATGTTGCCGAGGTCCGTCAAGCCTTAGACACTTTGTAGAACTGTCAGACTGAGCCATGGCTATCTGTGAACTCTGTGAAGCGGCGAGACTCACAGAGTGGTACTTCGAAGATGATCTTTGTTGGGTCGCCGAATGTGAAGTTTGCTATGTCCCGATGATCGTTTGGAAGCAACACGACGCAATGCCTAGCGAGGAAATCAAAATACAACTTCACCAGAGGTTGCTAGCGGTGGTTGATGCACTTTTTGACTATGTTCCGTACATTGACGACAACATGCGCAATATTCCCGACCACTATCACGCACATGCGCGCGGTCGAGGATTCGGATTTGGGAACCCTCCTCCTAGGAAAAAGTAGACAGATTTCAATCGGAAGAGGCAGCAGAGTAAAAATCTGCCGATGCCTACTCAGCAAGGGCGACGAATTGGGCGACCAATCATGGCAACACCTTTCAATCGGGTACGCCTTGTATGGAATCACGCTGAGTGAGATTTCGGCATAGGTAATTTGACCTATTGAGCCATATCGTCACACACAGTGGTGCATTGGTCACTCAGGGTCGGAGCGCCGTATGAACCAGCAGACGCCGTTGATAGTTCTAAGGTTGCTTCATGGCAATTTTTCCTCAGCCCAGTGACCTCCTGGCCCATCGACCGCCGTTCTTGTTCGTTGATCAGATCACGGCTTTGGATCCTGGTGTGTCGGCCTCGGGGTTGTGGCATTTAAGCGGTGATGAGTGGTTCTTCTCTGGGCATTTTCCTGGGCGACCAACTCTGCCCGGTGTATTGATGTGTGAGGCGATTGCGCAAGTAGGGGCGATCGCCGTTTTGTCCAGTCCTTCACATGCAGGACGTCTTCCATTGTTTGGCGGGCTTGATGGAGCAAGGTTTCGCCGCCAAGTTCAACCAGGAGACACGCTGAATTTAGAAGTGGAATTGAGCAGGATGTCAGCGCGCGCCGGCAAAGGAGTTGGACGGGCTTTGTTAGACGGCAAAGTCGCTTGTGAATGCGAATTGATGTTTGTTCTGGTGGATGCCTAAGCGGCTGGAATCAGGATGATTGAGCCGTTGTGCCCACCGAAGCCAAAGTTGTTGGACATCGTTGGTCCTGGCTCCCACGGACGCGGTGTGTCGAGGACAAGATCAATGGTGACGTCATCGTCGAGGTCGGTCGTACCCGCTGTTGGTGGAATGAGTTTGTGCTCAAACGATAAAAGGATGGAAGCTACTTCCAATGCCCCTGCAGCTCCGAGAGCATGACCAGTCACCCCTTTGATACTGGTCACTATCGGGCGGTGTGGGAACACGACCGTCATTGCCGCGGCTTCGGCAGCATCGTTGAGCGGAGTTGATGTGCCATGGGCGTTGACATAGACGATTTCATCTGAGCGCAAACCGGCCTCATCCAATGCCAGTCGCATGCAATTGATCGCTCCGCGACCACCTGGAGAGGGAGCTGTGATGTGGTGTGCGTCGGCATTGCTCGCCGAGCCGACAATCTCTCCAAGGATTTTCGCACCTCGTGCGACAGCATGATTCCACTCTTCAAGTACGAAGATGCCAGCGCCTT
>WLTJ01000203.1 GCA_009705435.1 Actinomycetota bacterium
GACTATTATTCTCTGCGATGTCAATATTTCGCCGTGCTTTGGATTATTTAGGTCTGGGTGAAGAAGACGCGTACGACGACTATGACGATGAGATTCAAGGAGATCGCACGGGTGCAGGTGCCCGACCCATGGATCAGCGCCGTTCTGAGTTTGACGATGGCTCCCGTCCGGTTGTTCGCCAAGTCACGCCGCGAGATACTGACCCAGTACCGACGCCGCGTCGACCAGTTTTTGATGATTCGTCTGGCCTTTCGCGTTCGGGTCAAACCCAACGCAGTACCTCCGTGCGCACTCTTGGGGGATCGGTGCAAGGTGAGACCTATACCGTCAAAGCGATTCGATTTAATGATATCCAAGAAGTAGCCAATCGATTCCGCGATGGAAGTCCAGTGATCTTGAATACTGAAGGTTGCGATGACGAAGTCGCTCGCCGAATGATCGACTTTTCCAGTGGCCTGTGTTACGCGATGCATGGCAAAATTGAGAAGGTTGCGAGAGGTGTGTACCTCCTCAAGCCTGCTGCTCGTTCAACTCAGCCCGAGTACTGATTCAGATGAGTTTACTTGGCGATCTTCTACGCTTATATAGCTATGTCTTGTTGTTACGGGTGATCATCTCTTGGTTCCCACCATCCTCTTCGGGCGGGGTCCTCGCCACAATTCAATTGTGGTTGTACAAACTGACTGAGCCAGTTCTTGCACCAGTTCGCCGAGCGTTACCTCCCATGGGTGGACTTGACTTATCCCCAATGCTGGTGCTCATCTTGCTGCAAGTCCTCGGATCAGCGTTGTCGTAATTCCGATATCCTTGCGCAATCGTTGCCTTGCTGATTGAGACTGACCGCCATGACTGACCGCCGTTATCCCCCCGTTGAATCGCAGCCCTCGTTTCCCGCTATCGAAACAGAGATTTTAGAACGCTGGAAAAATGACGACACCTTTACGGCCTCATTGGAGAAACGCCCAGCGGACTCAGGCGAGCCAAACGAATATGTTTTTTATGATGGCCCCCCATTTGCTAATGGCCTTCCGCATTATGGTCACTTGCTGACCGGCTTTGTGAAGGATGCGATTCCGCGTTATCGCACGATGAAGGGCCAACGTGTTGATCGACGCTTTGGATGGGATTGCCATGGCTTGCCAGCTGAAGTTGAAGCCGAGAAACAGTTAGGAATTTCTGGTCACCCTGAGGTCGCAGCCTTTGGTATCGAAAAGTTCAATGAGTATTGCAGGACAAGTGTTCTGCGCTACACCAATGAATGGGAACGCTACGTCACCCGTCAAGCGCGCTGGGTTGACTTCGAAAACGATTACAAGACTCTTGATCTGCCGTATATGGAAAGCGTGATGTGGGCTTTCAAGACATTGCACAATAAGGGACTGATCTATGAGGGTTACCGCGTTTTGGCTTATTGCTGGCGCTGTGAAACACCTCTCAGCAATACCGAAACGCGTATGGACGATGTGTATCGTGACCGCCAAGATCCTGCTTTGACTGTGAAGTTCGCTTTAGATAGTGGCGAGAAAATTTTGGCATGGACGACGACTCCATGGACTCTCCCGGCCAACTTGGCTTTGGCCGTTCACCCGGATGTTGTTTACGCGGTCATCGAGGTAGATGGCGAGCGTTTAATCCTTGCTGAGGCTCGGCTTGATTCTTATGAACGCGAATTTGGTGAAGCGCAACGCGTCGGAACTCTGCTTGGTTCAGAATTGGTTGGTCGGACCTATCAACCGCTCTTTGATTATTTCTCTGATACTGAGTCTGCGTTTCGAATCCTCGGTGCCGATTTTGTGACAACGCAGGACGGCACGGGAGTCGTGCATCTCGCACCTGGATTTGGTGAAGAAGATCAGAACGTTTGTCTCGAGGCAGGGATCGCCACGGTGTGCCCGATGGATAGCCACGGTTGTTATACCTCTGAGGTCACACCTTGGGCGGGTCAGCATGTTTTTGAAGCTAATCCAGCGGTGATTAAACATCTCAAGCAAGTCGGTGTTGTCGTGCGTCACGATAGTTACGACCACTCGTATCCTCATTGCTGGCGCTGCGCCGAGCCTTTGGTATACCGAGCCATCTCATCGTGGTTTGTTGAAGTCACTGCGGTGAAACAACGAATGCTTGAACTCAATCAGCAGATCACCTGGGTCCCTGAGCATCTCAAGGAAGGTTCTTTTGGTAAATGGTTGGCCAATGCTCGTGACTGGTCAATCAGTCGAAATCGCTTTTGGGGCTCGCCGATTCCAGTATGGAAGAGCGATGATCCGGAGTATCCGCGCCTTGATGTGTACGGAAGTCTGGCAGAACTTGAAAAAGATTTCGGTGTCGTCGTGACCGATCTGCACCGTCCTGCCGTCGATGATTTGATACGTCCGAATCCGGATGATCCGACGGGTCGTTCGATGATGCGTCGTGTGCCCGAAGTACTTGACTGCTGGTTTGAAAGTGGTTCAATGCCCTTCGCTCAAGTGCATTATCCATTTGAAAATACTGAATGGTTTGAGCAGCATTATCCAGGCGATTTCATTGTTGAGTACATCGGTCAAACTCGAGGTTGGTTCTATACCTTGCATGTTTTGGCGACAGCACTTTTTGACCGACCTGCTTTTTCCACATGTGTTAGCCATGGAATCGTCTTAGGTGATGACGGGCAAAAGATGTCGAAGAGTTTGCGAAATTATCCCGACCCGATGGTCGTGTTTGATACTTACGGCGCAGACGCCATGCGGTGGTATTTGCTGTCGTCGGCGATTCTGCGGGGCTCTGATTTCTCGGTCACGGAATCTGGCATTCGCGAAACTGTGCGCCAAGTCTTGCTTCCATTGTGGAACTCTTGGTATTTCCTCAGTTTGTATGCCAATGCTGAAGGTACATCTGGAACTTGGAGAACAGACTCCAGCAATGTCCTAGATCGGTACATCTTGGCCAAAACAGCACAGATGGTTGAACGTGCAACGAAGGACCTTGATGCCTACGACCTCTTCGCTGCCTGCTCGGGAATCCGAGAGTTTCTTGATGTTTTGACGAATTGGTACATCCGACGTTCTCGAGATCGATTCTGGGAAGGGGATAAGGACGCCATTGATACTTTGCACACAGTTTTAGATGTGCTCTGCCGGGTTTCTGCTCCGCTATTGCCCTTACTGTCAGAGACTGTGTACACCGGACTGACTGGAAACCGAAGTGTTCACCTTGCCGATTGGCCATCAGCAAGCGAACTTGTCAGCGACCCTGAATTGGTTTTGGTCATGGATCGTGTTCGTGAAGTTTGTTCGGTTGCTTTGTCAATTCGTAAAGCACACGCTCGGCGCGTGCGATTGCCGTTGTCTGAACTCACAGTTTCTCATAGTGATGCACAACAGTTGAGTGGTTTCATTGACATCATCGCCGATGAGGTCAATGTCAAGAAGGTTTCTCTTTCGCATGAAACGTCTGCAGCGGCCTCTGCGGTATTGCAAGTGAATCCAGGCGCTTTGGGCCCGAGGCTTGGCGGGCGTACTCAAGACGTCATCAAGTCTGTCAAATCTGGTGATTGGAGACAAGAAGGGGAACGAGTTTTCGCTGGAGACATCGAACTCTTTGAGGGGGAATACTCCCTGAAGATGGCTGTCACCGCTGGGGCGGCGAGCGCGGCGTTAGGCGACGGCTTGGGAATGGTGACCCTCAATATTGAGGTCACGCCCGAACTTGCCGCCGAGGGCACTTCGCGAGATCTGATTCGCCTCGTGCAGCAGGCTCGGCGTGAGGCTGGTTTGGAAGTGAGCGATCGCATCACGCTGACTTTGGGTGTTACTGAAGCTCTGCGAAACCTGATGCAACCTTTTCTTGAAGACCTTTCTTCTGAAACTTTGGCGACTTCTCTGCGCTGGGCCGACGGTGAGGCGAACACGAATCTTGACGGTGAAGCAATCTTTATCGGCGTCGAACGGGCGAGTATCTC
>WLTJ01000204.1 GCA_009705435.1 Actinomycetota bacterium
CCAAATCCGGCATGTTCGAGGGCCACGATATTGAGACAAGCAGAGATTCCGCTGCCGCAATAGGCAATGACATCGTCTGCAACGTCAACACATAATGATTCGTAGTGGGAGCGCAGTTCTTCCACAGTTTTCAACATGCAAGTTTGCGAGTCAAGGAGAGCATTCCACGGAGCGTTGAATGCACCTGGGATGTGACCAGGGCGCGGATCAAGTTTGGCCGTGGCTTCATTGACGTTGCCAGCGAAGCGATCAGGACTACGCGCGTCAAGTATCACAAGTCGTGAGGAGGTGGCAGTACGGGTCTGTATCTCTTCAACTTCTTGTTTACTGGCGAGTTGATTAACGGGCCACGGAGTCGCGATAAAAGTTGCGGCTTTCACCGACATTGGTTTTCCCGTGGCTAATGGTTCATGTGAATGTGTTTGCCACGCAGCGATTCCCCCGTCAAGCAATGAGGCTTGGCAACCCAGCATGCGCAACATCACAACGAATCGAGCGGCGGTCATACCTCCTGTGTCGTCGTAGGCAATAACCCGTGAGGTGTTACTGATTCCAAGACGCGACATTGCTCCCGCAAAGGCTGATGGCGAGGGGAATGGATGACGACCAGCAGTTGCATCTGTGCGATCGGAATTCACTAGATCTTTTTCAAGATCAACAAAGATGGCACCAGGGATATGTCCCTCGGTGTACATCTTGCGGGCATCGCGTCCATCGAGATACCACCGAACATCGGCGATGATCACATTTCCTAGTGTTGAAAGTTGCTGGAATTCATCAGCAGAAATAACGACCGCGGTGTCGGCTTGTGACTCAATTGGGGGAACTTGGGGATTTAACTCATTCAAGGTTTTCATTCTCGCGCTTGGCGCAGGCATACTGACAATGGTGAGTGTAGAAACGGTTGAACTTTTTACGTCCTTATTGGCCTTGGTTGCCCTTGTGGGCGGCTTGGGTTTTGCCCTTGTCGGCGGCTATGTCGCCCCCACAACGACGTTGGTGAGCGAGATTCGCCGCCTATCACTTTGGCTGGCGTGGTTGGTAGCGGCGGTCGCTACTGCAGGAAGCCTGTATTTCAGCGAGGTTGCGCACTATGCGCCTTGTCGCCTGTGTTGGTTTCAACGCATTTGCATGTATCCCTTGGCAGGTATTTTGTTGATCGCCGCGATTCGTAGAGACCGCAATGTGCGTTGGTACGCCTTGCCCTTACTGATTGCGGGTGTGTGTTTGTCTGGCTACCACTATCTGATTGAGTGGAAACCATCTTTAGGAGATGGTGCATGCGGAATTGGACCATCATGTACAGATGTGTGGTTTCGGCGCATGGGTTTTGTGACACTTGCCTTCATGGCTTTGTGCGGATTCATTGCCATCGTGGCACTCTTATTTATGAGTACTCCTAGTGACGATCTTGAAAGGCAGGCCACAGATGGCTCAGAAATCTCAACCAAGTAGCGGCAAGTGGGTTGTACTTGCGATAGTGGCTGCAATCGCTACAGCGTTACTCGTGGCTGTTGTTGTAGGCGGCGGCGATGAAGGTAGTGGCACAACTAATTCGCTGCCAGGAGGCGATGTGCTCGCCAAGGAAAATCAGCCAGTTGTTATTGAGGGCACTGCGCTTGAGCCATTAGGTGATGAGGGGATTGATCCGATGGTGGGTCAAGTGGCTCCGATATTGAATGGTGCGACCTTTGACGGATCAGGTGTATCGGTGACTCCTGGTGATGGTCAGGCGTACATGATTGTGTTCTTGGCGCATTGGTGCCCACATTGCAATCGCGAAGTTCCGCGTCTCATTGAGTGGCAAGCATCGGGTGCTGTTCCGAGTGAACTGCAGGTCGTCGGTGTGAGTACGGCAGTTGCTAGTGATCGGCCGAATTACCCGCCCTCGCAATGGGTCGTCGACAAAGGTTGGACCTGGCCGATTCTGGCGGACTCATCATCTAGGGAGGCGGCCGAGGCATACGGTGTTTCGGGTTTCCCATTTTTTGTGATTGTCGGAGCCGATGGCACAGTCAAGGCTCGCGTCTCAGGTGAAGTGGAAATCCCTGCCCTCACGCAAATCGTGAGTGACGCTCTAGCCGACTAATTTACTGTGCTGATTGTTCGGCCCGAAGTAAAACTTCACGCAGAGGGATATTGAGAGCAGTGGCCGCCAGCAGTGCATCGTCGTACTCAACCTTGACCCGATCGCCACTGATCTTGACTCGAATGTCATAGCCATCAATAGCGACTGTTTTTTCAGTTCGCGTTTGTGGCCAGCGTTGCAAGGTTGTGCCGCGTAATCCGAGTGTGCCTGTCTCACGAACAAGAACTGCAGAAATTTTTTCTATAAGAGATGGATCGCACAGCGCGTGAACCGTAAAAGCAGGGCGACCTTTTTTCATCACTATCGGTGAAGCCCACGCATCATGCGCTCCGGCACTGAGTAGCGAGGCGATGGTATGAGCGACAACTTCGCCGGTGACATCGTCAACATTTGCTTCAAGTAGTTGCACCGTTTGCCCAGTCCCCGACAGCACGGATGTCTCTGTTGCGTCACCGATGATGACTTGCACGACATTGGCGCGCCCAGAAATATCAGCGGTACCGGCACCGTAACCAACAGCGTGTACGCCCATTGAAGGCATGACGCCAAACGATTCGGCAAGGGCGACCATTAAAGCGACCCCTGTAGGAGTAGCAAGTTCGCGATGGTCATCAAGTCCGATCATGGTGACGTTGCGCAGGGCACACAAAGCAGTCACCGCTGGTGCAGGATTGGGCAGCACGCCATGAGCGGTGTTGATATGTCCATGGCCAAAGGCAATATTGCCACAATAGATTTTTTCAATATTGAGAACTTCGAGAGCAGCACACACGCCAACAATGTCAATGATCGCATCAACACTTCCAACTTCGTGAAATTCGATGTCGTCAATATTGACATTATGAATTTTGGCTTCAACTTCGGCTAAGACATGAAACACTGTGAGCGCTCGTGCTCGAACACGATCGGGTAATTCTGAATCTTGTAACAGTTGAGAAATATTCTTCCACGAGCGGTGGTGATGTTGATCTTCATTCTGATGATCGTGCACAGCAACAATGGCGCGAGTCGCACTGACACCAGAGCGCTGAGTGCGCTCAAAGGTGAGGGCGTAATCATCAATCTTTAAGCCGCCGAGAATTGCTCCAACGGCGAAAGAATCTGCACCTGCGTCAACGAGCGCGGCCAGCGTCATATCTCCTGCTGTTCCAGCAGTGCAATTAAACCAAGCGACGCGACTCATGATTTCTCTTTCGGTTGGAGACTACGAAGGATACGCGATACCGCGCATGCTGCTCCATAACCATTATCAATGCCGACAACGGTGACGCCATTGGCGCAGGTGGCGTGCATTGCTAAAAGTGCCGTGACCCCTTCAAGCCCCGAGCCGTAACCGACATTGGTGGGTACAGCGATCACAGGTTTACCGCTGAGTCCGCCGATGACGCTGGCTAAGGCACCTTCCATGCCAGCGACCACGACGATGACATCTGCGGCCATGATGTCATCAAGTCGATCGAGCAAGCGATGCAACCCCGCGACACCGACATCGGTGATGCGGGCGCCGATAATGCCGTGGGCGCGTAAAGCCAATAGGCATTCGTCCACCACGGGTACATCTGCGGTGCCCGCGGAAATAACAAGAGCCCGTCCTTCGTACCAAGGTGTTGCAGCGCGCCACAGCATGGAACCATTGGCCATCTCAGCGGGGCCGAAAGCAGTGGTCAGGGCGAGACATTGATCTTGGTTGGTACGCGTCACGAGGATGGGCCCAGTGCCGTGAGCCAATAACTCAGCAACGATCAAAACGCATTGCTCAGGGGTTTTACCTGGTCCGTAGACGGCTTCGGGG
>WLTJ01000205.1 GCA_009705435.1 Actinomycetota bacterium
AGCCAACTGACGCCTTCGCCAACTTTACGGACAATGCCTGCACCTTCGTGACCGCCGATAATCGGCAGAGCGAAAGGTAAATCACCAGTCGTCAAATGCTCATCGCTATGACACATGCCCGAGGCCTTCATTTCAACCAGCACTTCGCCAGCTCTGGGTTCGTCGAGTTCTATCTCTTCAACGCTCCAGGGTTGATTGACCTCCCACAAAATTGCGGCCTTGGACTTCATTGTTGCCCCCTAGGGTCATGGTCGCTGTTTTTGCGACAACTAGTCAGAGGGTAGCCCATGCCAGTCACTGGCGTTGTACGCTGGGAGGTATGCAAAGCCCGACCACCACCACAGCACCCGTCGTTGCTGCCGAGTCCAGCGTGGATGACGCAGTGGCGATTGATATGCCAGTTATTGAATCCGAACTGCTGATTGAGGAAATCTCTATCGACGGCATGTGCGGCGTCTACTGATCATTTCGTTTCGAACGAAACCTGGCCTGCCATGACCATTGCCCTCGCATCAGTACTTGAGATTCACCCTCAAGTGGCTGTTCGCCCAGAAGCCTTTGGCGCACTCGCTTACCATTACGGCAATCGTCGGTTGATTTTCTTAAAGCACCCTGATGTTGTCACGGTCGTACAGGCACTGCATGATCATCCCGATGTTCAAACGACGCTCAGCGCCTGTGGCGTGAGCCAAGATCGCTGGCCATCGTTCATCGCCGCTTTGACATCACTCGAAACATCGGAGGTCGTACGTGAGCGCGAAATCACTCGTTGAGGAAATGAAGAGGGGCCTCGATGCTCCAATCTGTCTGACATGGGAACTCACCTATGCCTGCAACTTGCAGTGCGTGCATTGCTTGTCATCAAGCGGACAACGCGATGAGCGCGAACTCTCAACTGACGAAGCCAAAAAAATACTTGATGAGTTACGCGATTTGCAGGTCTTCTACATCAACATTGGTGGTGGCGAACCAATGGTGCGCCGAGACTTCTTCGAATTACTTGAGTACTCCGTGAGCAATGGCATCGGCGTGAAATTCAGTACAAATGGAGCCTTCATTGACGAAGAAAAAGCGCAGCGACTTGCCGCTATGGACTATCTAGATATTCAGATCAGTCTTGATGGCGTCGACGCCGCAACAAATGATGCGGTACGTGGCGAGGGATCCCACGCGATGGCGATTCGCGCCATGGATAATCTCAAGGCCGCCAACTTCGGGCAATTCAAAATATCTGTCGTCGTGACCCGTCACAATGTTTCGCAACTTGACGAGTTCAAAGCTCTTGCAGACTTCTACGGCGCACAATTACGCATTACGCGCCTTCGCCCCGCTGGTCGAGGTGCCGATACATGGCACGAATTGCATCCAACGAATGCACAGCAACGCGAAATTTATGATTGGTTATTGAAACACGGCGAGAATGTTCTCACTGGTGACTCATTTTTCCATCTCAACGCATTTGGTGAGGCCTTACCTGGACTCAATATGTGTGGAGCAGGTCGAGTCGTCTGTTTGATTGATCCCATCGGCGATGTGTACGCCTGCCCATTTGTCATCCATGACGAATTCAAGGCCGGCAATGTTCGTGATGAGGGTGGCTTTTCCAAAGTCTGGAAGCAGAGTGATTTGTTCTTGTCGTTGCGTGAACCGCAATCAGCTGGAGCTTGTGCTTCCTGCGGCGCCTTTGACGCCTGCCAAGGTGGTTGCATGGCCGCCAAATTCTTCACTGGGTTGCCGCTCGACGGTCCCGATCCCGAATGTGTTGCTGGCGACGCAGATGAGGCACTCTCAGTCATTGCGCGAGGTTCGGCGCCTAAGCCTGGAATGGATCATTCCAAGCCGATTACTCTGACGCGAAAGAAACTTCCCGTCGGCGCCTGAGCCCGACTAAGTGGATAAACCCCAAAGAAGCCAAGACGATCAAACCGACTTCGGCTGGCAATCGAAAACGCACATAAGCGTTCGCCACCATCGCTACTAAAAGAATGACCGGCAACATCACAATCAGAATGAGCCGATCAACACGCTGTTGAACGCGTCGATATCCAAACATCGCTCCAAGTCCAAGCAACCAAAACTGAATCACACCCAACATTGAGACCCAAGGTGGACGTCCCTCCGCCGCCGCCGCGTCGTTATTAGACCCGATGTATCCAAGACTCAACACGCGCGCGATGCGGGCAATGGCGACGACTGGGTAGCGCCCGAGGTGGTCTTTCAAATACTGCAAGCCGTCACGGCGCATCAAGGACGAAGCTTGCGAAGCATCTGCACCCTCAGGGACTTGGGTTTCATAGGCACACCAAATATCCCAACTTCCGATGTCGTCGTAATAAGTGCGATCACAATTCGCCCCGGCAAATGTCAACCCATCGTTGGTCGAGAGATAAACAGAATCAGTGAATCTAGATTGATTCCACAGAATCCATGGGGCTACCACAAGTAGCCCAGCGATCACGATTGAGCCCAAGTGTTTCGCCACTTCGATATTTTGCATGCGCTGCTGACGCCATAGAGCGATAGCAAGTGCGCACAGCAGAACCGCTAGTACTAGTAATTCAGGTCGAGTCAAAGCAGCCAACCCAGCTAAACAACCAAGAGCAATGCTTGTGCGAAGAGTCGGAGAACTGCGATACCCCAAGGCCACATACGTCACTGTCGCTACCAAGAAAAAAGTTGGTGTCTCCGCCATGATGAGGGCATCACTTACCCAGACATTGGCATACACCGCAGTGACTCCAGCGACGACCAAACCAGCCGTGAGACCAGCAATGCGTCGCCCAATCAGTCCCATCAGCAGGATGCTTGCCGTACCGATCACAACCATGGTCAAGCGTTGAGCAGTTATGAACGAGCCTGCAGATTCAGTAAGCCAGGTAGCTGGAGTCAAAATCAGTGAGGTCAGGGGTGGATGATCGGCGGCTGGGAACCCTCGCGCAAACGGCTGTTGGAACCACCGTCCTTGCGCATTCGTCAGCGCCTGAGCCGAATAGTAGAGCTGGTCACCGAGGGGCGGATCGTAGCGCGTCGCAGTCAAAACGAATGCTAAGCGCAGCAAAAATCCCGCACCAGTCATCAGGCTCAAGCGGACCCACCACACTTTTTGCCCGCGTTCCATCACGATGAACCCTACCTATCCTGAGCCTTTCTGATGAGGGTTTCCCACTTCGACCGCAAATCGGCGAGACTGTCAACAATGTTGCTTTTACAGCCGCTCACCATCGGCGCACGCTCCTCAAAGAATTCGTTAATGTTCGGTCCCCATGCCACCAACTTGGGTGATGATCTTCGCGGTTTGTCGCCACGACATGTGGCGTATTACGAGCGACGCTCCATGGGTGGTTGCGGAATCATTGTTGTCGAAGGTGCCAGCGTCCACGACAGTGATTGGCCATACGAGCGGGCTCCCCTGGCGACTCAATGCGTGACGGGATGGACAGCGATCTCCGATGCGTGTCACGCCCATGGTTCATTGGTCATTGCTTCACTTGACCATGCCGGTGGACAGGGATCCTCAGCATATTCGCAGTTGCCATTGTGGGCTCCGTCACGAGTTCCCGAAGTGAATTCACGTGAGGTTCCTAAGTGGATGGAAACCCATGACATCAACGCGGTGATCGAAGGCTTTGCCGAAGCCACTCGCCTCGCAATTGGTGCTGGTTGTGATGGCGTTGAGATCAATGCGGGGCAGCACAGTTTGGTTCGCCAGTTTTTGTCGGGTCTGACTAATCAGCGTGGCGATGAATATGGCGACCGTTTACTGTTCGCCCAAAAGGTCATTGCCGCGGTGCGCTCTGCGGCACACGCAGTGCGCCCCGATGCGATCATTGGTTTACGTTTGTCGTGCGATGAACTTGCTCC
>WLTJ01000206.1 GCA_009705435.1 Actinomycetota bacterium
ATTGAAGACGCCGTGGTGTTGGCACGTTGTCTTAATGATACGAACACGAGTGATGTGGCCCTTTCGCTTCGCCGATATGAAAATGCACGTCAGGGCCGCACAGCCCAAGTGCAAACATCATCGTTGATGAACCGTGATTTGTTCCATATGGTCGATGGCCAAGAACAAAAAGATCGAGACTTGTTTTTCTCGCTGACGCCACCAGGAATGTCAATTCTTGATTGGGTCTACGAATATGACGCGCTCACTGTTGCCGTTTGAGGCATCTCAGAGGTTCAGCAACTGATGATTGCTCGTGCAATCGCTTGCCTGCGGATTAAATCAATAGGTCTCGTTCGTTGTGGCGTGTTAACTACGCCTTGGCACGAGTTCGTCGTAGCAGGGGGTCAGCGATTCGTAGCGCGTTGTCGGCCAGTCGCATGACTTTGCCAGCGGCGCCAGGAGTCGTTGAGTCAATCAAATTGCCCATGACAGCAAGTGTGATATCGGCGGCAACTTGAGTTCCAACTGCGACGCGCAAACCAGGTCGCAATAACCACGGATGACCGATTATAAAACTGAATCGTCGACCTGTGCGTAAGAACGAATCGAATCGTTCGCCGACTTGCGTGTCATATGAACTTGGTGCGGTCGCTGGATTGTCTAGGAAACACTTGACGGCGAGCGCACCCGACTCAAGTGCGTAGTCAATACCTTCACCATTCATCGGATTCACAAATCCGGCAGCGTCACCAATTGCAACCCAACCTGACCCGTGTCGGCGTACGCAACTCATTGGCAATCGCCACGCACGTGGCTTCTCAACATAATCACCCAACGACCAAGGTTCACGAACGATGGACGCGTACTGATCAAGCAAGGTATTGAGATTGAGTTTCTTGAAACCCTTCATCGTGCTCAGTGCACCAACACCAATATTGACGGTGCCGTCACCTGCGGGGAACATCCATCCGTACCCAGGCACTGGGGTACCGTGTTCATCGCGCAAACTCAAACATGCTTCGAGATGGCGTTCGGCATGGCGAGGTGTTGGCGCGTAAGCGCGAATGGCTAAACCAAATGTTTCATCGGGGTCACGAACGGCACCAAGCATTTTTGCGGCTGCACCCTGAGCGCCAGTGGCGAGGACCACGAGTGACGCACGCATGACTTCACCGTTAACTTCAACGCCGACAACAACGCCGTCTTCAATGACGGGAAGTGCTTCGGCATTGAAACGAACATCAGCGCCAGACTCAATGGCGACATCAATAAGATAATTGTCAAACTTCTGTCGAGGCCACACTGCGCCGTGGTTCGGGAAACGATCGGTGGTTGGCCACAACAACTCCCGTTGTTTCTTGCCGGCAATCATGCGTAGGCCATCAATGCGATGAGCAGCAGAGTGATCAATGTTCAAGTCGTTGAGAGCCCCAATAGCGCGTGGGGTTAAGCCATCGCCACAAACTTTGTCGCGACCATATGAACCTTTTTCGCATAAGACCACGCGGAGTCCGGCGCGTGCAGCTGAAATTGCAGCCGATGAACCCCCTGGTCCACCTCCGATAATTGCGATGTCAAACTGCATACCTTGAGCCTGTCACGCCTGCTTTGGTGATGCCAACATTGGCGTTCCGTATGAATGGCAAGAAGTTGAATGTCACATTCAAGCCATACATGTGTGAGCGCCTATCTTTGGGGGAGTGAAGGACGGATCAAAGCAACTGCGGTCCGTGCCCGACCGGTCCTGTCCTGGTGACGTCTCAAGCAACCGACGCAGTGATCGGTTCATTGCTAGCCGAGCGGGAGGATATTGGCTCGGCAATTGAGGATGTGTGCTCTAGAGATTTGAGAGCAAGTTAAACAATTCATCTTGCGACACGACGCCCAGTCTGGTTTCAAGAATTCCGTCTTGGCTGAGAAAGACCCATGCTGGTTGCGATGGAATTTCATACTCACCAAAGATCAGCGCAGCAGTGTCATCAAGGTTGTCAAAGGTCAACGAATGACGACCAATGAATTCAAGGTATGAAGCATCGGTGCCGTTCCAGGCCACACCGACAATGCGGACCTTTCCGCTGAACTTTTTGCTGACCTCCTCGACCGAGGGGGCTTCTCGATTACAAGTGCCTCAATCAGGTGCCCAAAACCAAAAAGCCACTGGGCTTTCAGCAAGTGCAGCAGTTAAAGAGAAGTTTGTTTGCGTGCCAATAATGTTTGCAGTGACGTCATCGAAAGTTGCTACCTCGGTCATCGACGGGGAAGCGGGAACAACCTCTTGAGTTGTGTCATTTGATCCACAAGCCATGAGAGCCGAAAGACCCGCACCCAAGATCACCGAAGTCAGAGAGCAACGCACAATTAAATCTTAGTCAATTAACTGGTTGGTACGATTGTTCGTCTCAAAATTTCTCTGTCACAATGACTCTGTGAACATCCACTCATCTTCGTCGCCTATTTCAACGACTGTGAGCAAGCTTCTTGACTTTGCTGTGGTTCCGGGCTTTTCGAAAATCGGGTTTTTGATTCGCAAGAAACTTGGTGGGTGGTCTGAAATCTCAGATTTTGACCTGACTGGTCAGACGGTAGTTATCACTGGTCCAACTTCGGGTCTTGGAGCAGAAGTTGCGCGTTTGCTTGCTCCCACAGGTGCCAGGTTGATTTTGGTGGGACGCAATCCCGAAAAGTTGGCCGCCATGATCGCCGAAATCGGGCCCAAGTGTGTTTCGGGTATACCTGAAGTGGTAGTTGCCGAAATGGGCGATCTCTCCGCAGTCCGTCGGGCGTGCAAGGAGATTCGAAAGTTGACTGGTCATATCGATATCCTCGTCCATAACGCGGGAGCGCTTCTCAATTATCGTGAGGTTTCGGCTGAAGGTATCGAACAAACCATTGCCTCGCATGTGGTTGGACCGTACTTGATGACGTCTTTGTTATTGCCAGAACTTCGTGGCGGACGAGTTGTCACAGTCTCGTCGGGAGGAATGTATACGAAGGGAATACCTGATCTACAGAGCGGTGCTTCCCTTGAGATGTCTACTGACAAGTACAACGGCAGTCAGCAGTATGCGATTGCGAAACGATTACAGGTAACACTGAACGAAATGTGGGCCGAACGGGTCCCCGAAACTGAGTTTGTCGCAATGCATCCTGGATGGGCCGACACACCCGGTGTTCAAGAAAGCATTCCTGGATTTCGTCGTGTGACTGCGCCAATTTTGCGCTCGGCACGTGAAGGGGCCGACACAATCGCTTGGTTAGCAGCGATTGATACTTTGCCGAGTCCCTCTGGAACCTTTTGGTGTGACCGTGAGACTTGGCCGATTCATAAAACATCGACCACAAGAAAAACCGACACTCCCGAAGTTCGGCAACTGTTGTGGGAATTGTTAGAGCAATACTGCCGCTCGTAGGTCTCTCAGATTCTCTCCGAGGGCAGATAGCACAACAATTCTGATCTCGCGTGAGATGATGATCATCGCGTCTCCAATGATGCCCAGAGATCAATTGTGATTCTGTGCCAACTAACGACCTCGTCCATCGTCTTGTTGCCCCACGTATATCCACCCGCAAGGGCAAAGATCGCTGGAGTGTCACCGATGAAGTCGCTCACTATATGTTCTCGCCATGTGATATCGGATAATGACACTCCACTGTTGAGAGGGTCCATGCCTGCGTTGTAGATCACTATGTCAAATGGATCAAGAAGTGTTGCGTGGTGCAACGCGAGAGTGATGTCTTCTCGGTAACTCTGCGGAGTGCTGTAGATGAGACGGCTTTCCCCGTCGGGTTGATAGGTGTCGAAATTGGCGCAAGTGACATCGATTTGAACGACAGAAGGAAGGTGGTGACTCATGATGTCCCAAGTCCC
>WLTJ01000207.1 GCA_009705435.1 Actinomycetota bacterium
AGGACGGAGCATAAATGTTCACAACTAAGAGAATAATTCTTGCCGGGGGATTGGTCGCACTTATTGGTGCGGCGCTACTCGTGTTCAATGGTTCCGGGGAGGGTGGATCCTCCAATAACATTCTCATAACCCCACGAGCTGTTGAACGTCGCGATCTTTCCGATGTATTGACCGTGTCTGGCGAAGTGCGGCGCGATGAAACGAAAAAGATCAACTCTGCGGTTGACGGTAAAGTCAGTCAAATAAGTGTTGAAGATGGCGACACCGTCGAAGCTGGCGATGGCGTCTTTGCACTTGACGGGCGAACAGCAGTAGCTGTTCCTGGTGATTTTTCCTTTTATAGAGAACTGACCGTCGGAAGTGTTGGACCGGATGTCAAGCAGCTTGAAACAATTCTTAATGACAATGGATATGCAATTAGCAGTGTTGACTCGCTATTCACTGAACAAACGAGGTCGGCATTAGCTCAATGGCAATTTGATCGCGGATATAGCGGATCGGCCAATGAGAGTGATGAAACCGTCACGGTTTCCTTGTCTTCAAATAGTGCCGCGTATTCAGTCGGACGTGCCAATACCGCCGCCTTCGTTGTCACGCCATCAGTGCCTTCTGGAACTGGATCCACTTACCGTGGAGCTCCTACTACTAAACCGACGCTTACTGTTGCTGCAAGTTCAACTTCTGTTTCCGAGGGTGGGTCAGTAACGTTCACAGTGACCTCTGATATCGCCCTTTCAACCAACCTCACTGTGGCGTTGACTATTGGTGGTTCGGCAGCAGGCGGTGATGACATCGCCAATGACGATGACTACGAAGAGATTTTGACGAATATTGTCTTGCTAGCAGGGGAAACCAGCGTCACCGTTACTTCGGATATTTTTGTCGATTCGGTGATCGAAGACGAAGAAGACATCACGTTTGAGATCGCTCAGCAGTTCGGCAGCGACACGAGCTATTTGTCCGGCGCCGTTAAATCGGTGCGCGTTGTTATCGCCGCCAATGGTTCAGAGTTGAAACCATTTTTAACGGTGAAGGCCAGTGGTGAAACTATTGACGAGGGTTCGTCAGTGACCTTCACAGTTCGGACTTCGGTTAAATCCAATCGCGATATTCGTTTTAATGTCTCCCTCTCAGGAAACGCTGAAAGCGATATCGATTACCTCTCTCCAGATAGCGATGTCTATACAATCAATGCTGGAAATGAAAGCGTTGACATCAGTATCCAGGTACGAAGAGATGATGCCGTCGAACTTGATGAGAAGTTGATTTTCACAATCACTGGGGACGTGCCCCCTGAAGGAAAAAACAAGCGCTACTACCTCGGATCTATCGTAAAATCCACGGTCGTCATTCAAAGTGGTGATTTACCGGAACTGACATTAATTGGGGGCTCAGCAATCGCTGAAGGTCGCAGTGGTTCATTCCGGATTGTGTCTGACGCTCCTGTCACCGAAGACACCTCAGTCAACTATCAGGTCTCAGGCACAGCCACGAACGGTCAGGACTTCCGAGTCTTAAGCGGCACGGTGATCATGAAGGCGGGCTCCTCAAGCGTCACAGTTCTCATTGACACAATTAATGACGACGTGGTCTTTTTACCAGCAGATATGTTGGTCGCGCAGTGGCCAGCGCGTATTGGCAAAGTTGAAGTTGACGAAGGCGAATTCGTACTCCAAGGCAATGTTGTACTCAGTCTGACGGAGCCTGAATTTACAATCACGATGAAGGTCAGCCCGACTGACCGAGCGGAACTTGTTGTCGGTCAGGGTGTCTCTGTTGACCTCAAAGTTGGTGGACAGATTCTGCCGGGGGTGATCACTGAGTTAGGTGACAGTGCAACTGTCGGACCAGGTGGCGAAGAGCAATACGAAGGAACCGTTTCAGTCTCGGGCGCCTTTGACGCTGTTGACGGTGCCACGGTTTCAATTGATGTCACCCTTGCTGAGGCATTGCAAGTTTTAGCCGTACCCGTTGCGTCGGTACTGCGTTCGGCAGATGGTGATCAGGTGCGGGTCGTCAATGATCAAGGCACAATCACGCGTTTGAATGTGACGATCGGTCTGATTGACGGTGAGTGGGTCGAGATCAAAGAGGGACTACAGGGCGATGAATTGATCATCGTTGATATCGTTTCCGGCTCAGCGGCCGAGGCTCCCTGATCCCTGTTATGTCAACTGTTTCTGACGCATCGGTACTCATGGAGCTCAGCCATGTCTCGCGTGTTTATGGCACAGGAGAGGCAGCGGTCTGGGCCCTACGTGACGTTTCAATGGTTATTCGCGCAGGAGACTTTTTGTCAATCGTTGGTCCTTCAGGTTCGGGCAAATCAACCATGCTCGGCTTGCTCGGATGTTTGGATGTCCCAACTGAGGGAACTATTACCGTGGGGGGCGAAGAAGTGACACGCCTCGCCGACGCAGCGCGCACACGAGTGCGTGGTCAGAGTATTGGCTTTGTCTTTCAACAATTCCATCTCATTCCCCATTTGGATGCCCTCGGCAACGTTGAAACTGCCCTTTTATACCGCTCTTTGAAACCCGCTGAACGTAAAGAACGGGCGATGGCAAGTCTCGAGCGGGTCGGACTCGGAAAACGCGCCGATCATCGACCGGTGCAGCTCTCTGGAGGCGAGCAACAACGTGTTGCTCTAGCACGGGCACTTGTTACTGAACCAAAAATCCTCCTCGCCGATGAGCCAACAGGAGCGCTTGATTCTAAAAATGCTGCAAATGTGATGGAGATTCTCTCAAGTTTGCAGGCCACTTCACGAGCAGTTGTGATCGTGACTCATGATTCCGGCATCGCCAGCTCCGCTGCACGCAAGATTTCCATGCTTGACGGTGGCATTGTCACAGACGAGATTTTACGGCGATGAGCACTTTCAAGGATTTGCTTCGGGTCGCCTTTAACGGTTTGTTTGCACGGAAAGTTCGCACATTGCTTTTGTTGCTCGGTCCGATGATTGGTGTGGCGGCAATCATTGCCTCTGTTGGACTGACTGATTCCGCAAAGGGCGATCTCAAGGCAAAGGTGAATAAGTTAGGCACCAACCTCATTGAGGCAGCAGCATCGAGTTCGTTTGGGGGTCAAGACCCAACCCTTCCCCAAGATGCCGTTGAACGAGCACTGACTGTGACCACTGTGGAAAAGGTGAGTGCTGTTGTTGAGTTAGCAAATATCGTCGTCTCACCATATGAAGAAGCCTCTGATGTATTTGAAACAGTGCCGATACCTGTTTTAGGTACCGATCTGAATCTCCCTGATGTCCTTGAGGTTGACTTAGTGAGTGGTCGCTGGATCAGTGACTTTGACGCTCAGAAGGGTGCTCGCTCAGCCGTCATCGGCGTCGGGCTTGCGCAAGAGTTCAAGTTTCTCCCAGGTGAGATACGAACAATTGAACTCCGGGGTATCCCATATGCAGTCGTTGGCATTTTGGACTCTGTTGAATTGGAGCCAGGTTTCGATAACGCTGTCTTTATTTCATTTCACAGCGCGGAGATTGATTTTCTAGATGACGATGCAGAGCCAAACAAAATGTATGTGCGCTGTGTGGAAGGGACCGAGAAGGAATCTGCTGATGCTTTGCGTCTCGCAGTCAACCTTGGGGGTCCTCAAGAAATCACCACTGAAATCAAAAGTGAGGCCCTCGAACTTGCCGCACAAAGTGACCGCCAATTACAACTCATCGTCATCTCGATGGGTCTTTTGGCGATCATCGTAGGTGGTCTTGGAATCGCCAACGTGATGTCAATTTCCGTCATTCAACGTTCGGCGGAAATTGGTATCCGCCGGGCCTTAGGTCATACGCGTCAGATTATTGCCATTCAATTTTTGCTTGAAGCAAT
>WLTJ01000208.1 GCA_009705435.1 Actinomycetota bacterium
GCAATCTCTTCGGCGGTACCCGGCTCTTGACCCATGAACTGATTACACGGAACACCGACAACGCTGAAGCCACGGTTGGCGTACTTCTCGTGTAACGCCTCAAGACCCGTGTACTGCGGCGTGAGTCCACACTTGCTGGCGACATTGACGACCAGCATCAGGTCGGCTCCGAGTCCTCCCAAAGTTGTTTCTTGACCGGACAGGGTATTGATTGGTGTATTGATCAGGCTCATATTTCATAATCTCACAAACTCGGTGAGATCTTTCAGTTAGAGCAAGTATCGAACCGCAAAACTCACTGCTTGATCCAAGGCCACCCGCGGAGATGTTGATATGCCCTGAGTAGGAGGGTCAATCGGCGTACGATCAGGTAAAGCCATCTTTGTTCTCATCCGAGTCAACTTGGGTTGGAAAAACTTATGAAAACGCCTCGCCACTCTTCTCAGCCCGCAGCAACTTGGTTGGTTGGATCCTGCCTAGCAACATGTGCTGCAGTCTGGCCGACGGTTGGCGGTTGGGTAGACGTGCGCTTTGCCGTGGCCGTAGCGGCGATTGCCTGGATCTTCAAGGGATGGGTTTGTGGGGCAAGTGCGTCAGTTGGTTTGCTATTGGGATATGCATTTTTAGGTTCCCGAATAGGCGATGAACTCAGTGGAGCATCCTTGCTGGCGCTGCTTGTGCTGGGATGCGTCGGAGTTATTGAGATCGTGATGCTGGCCACGGTTCTACAACGCACGACAGCGGCGATGTCATCGCATGCCCCCTCGCGGCGCATCTTGACGTTCCTATTAGGTGTCAGTGTCCTTGGGGCAGTCGGCGCAGGTCTTGAAGTATTGGTGCTTCATGTGGCAGGTCAAGGTGAAGCAGTTTCATTTTTTGATTGCATCATTGGCTTGGGCATTGCTTCATGCCTGGCGGCGATGGTAGCCACGCGACGAGCCGCCCATTGGTTTACATATGACCGATCCTCGGCCACAAAACTGATCACACCACTGATGATCATTCTGGTGTCATTCGTGGCAGCCCAAGTGACGCGCCAAGTATGGGCACGTTTGACAGATGTCGCTGGCACCGATCTTGCCTCAGGCGACCCAGTTGTTTTCATTGTCTATGGCATTGAATTTATTTTTACGGCCCTGCTTTTACTTTTCTGTTTGCGTGCAGCCAACGATCACTTCGCCATGGAGGTGCAACGTCAACGTCGCGAGTCACTCCTTGAAGCCGCTCTTGACACGACGCCTGGCATGTCAGTTGTTTTTGATGCAGATTTTCGTGTGGTGATTGCCAACAAAGAGGTCCGAGAGAAGTTTTCGACAAAAATTCCTGGCTTACCAGTGATTGAACTCTTTGACCTGAATGCACAATCTGGTCGGGCCCGATTAGTCACCGATTTGTTGCAGCAGGCCCTGGACGGTGGACCGGGATACGCCGAGTTGGCTGAAGATGACACAGAAAGCACAATGCGCATCTTTGAACTTGAAGCCAGACCAATTGGTCCGAACACAAAAAATCCACTCGGTCTGTTGCATTCTTTAGACGCAACTGAGCGCCGCAACTTGGCGATGCGTTCGGCGCAGTCAGAGCGAATGGAATCTTTGGGTGCTTTGGCCGGTGGTTTAGCCCATGACTTCAACAATCTTTTATTTGTCACGCTTGGCAACCTGCAGTTGATGGCGATACATGAAAAAGTCACTGGCGATGAGAAGTTGTCAAAGTTTGTTTCTCGCTCCATTACCGCTGTTGAGCGCGGCGCAGAGATTACGAAATCGTTGTTAGCTGTCGCTCGCAGCCAGCCTCTCGAAGAAAGCGCCGTGACGCTCTCAGAATTGATTAAGGGTTTACTTCCTCTTGTTCGCCAAGCGCTCGGTGAGGGTCGCCAAGTGACAGTTGATTTCGCTGATCCCACTGTCCAGCTGATGGTGGATGCCGGTCGCTTATCAAGTTGTATTTTGAATCTTGCATTCAATTCACGAGATGCCATGGGCCCGACAGGAGCGCTGCGAATTTCCGCGCGCACCAACTCAGACAGTGGCTTTCTTGAGCTCTCGGTGGCAGACGATGGCAAGGGAATGCCAGCAGATGTTGTGTCACGCGCCTTTGAGCCTTTCTTCACCACCAAAGGAGTAGGTCGCGGTACTGGGCTTGGTTTGGCAACTGTTTATGCCTTTGCGCAGCAAAGTGGGGGAACGGCATCTCTGGAAAGTCGCCTCGGTATCGGTACGACGGTGACGCTCAGTCTGCCAATTTACTCAGGTCAGCAAACTCGCACGGCGGCAGTGGTGCAACGCCGTTCCGGTCGTCGTGTTGTGGTGGCCGATGATGAGCAATCGTTAGCGGAGATGGTGGCGTCCTGGCTGATTGACATGGGCATTGATGCGCGGTTTGCTACCTCACCGAAGGCAGCCTTAGAAATGATTGAGATTTTTGAACCTGATGTCCTTGTCTCAGATGCAAATTTTGGAGAAGAAGTAGACGGGATTCAACTCGCTCGTTTGGCTGTAGCGATTGTGCCCGATCTGGCGGTCATTTTCATGACTGGTTATTCGGAGCAGATGAGAAACCTGCAAGAACTCGGAGAACGTACTTTGGCGAAACCTTTTTCTCGCGAAGATCTGTACAGCGCCTTGTCGCCGTTCGTTGCCCATCTCGATGGAGATGCATCTGTCGACCAATTGGGTGGAGGTGAAAATTCGCTATGAGTGAGACGCCCAAAGTTTTGGTGATTGATGACGAAGAAGCGATTTGTGAACTGATCGTGGCTGTCGCCGAGTCGGCTGGCTTTGAAGCAACATCGGCCAGCCTTCCGAGAGATATTGAGGATGCCATCGGTGGTCGCTTTGACCTAGTTGTCCTTGATCTGTCTCTCGGTGAAATAGATGGCATTGAGATCATGAGCAAGTTGGGCGCAACTCACCGTGGCATGCCCGTAATTCTGGTGAGTGGGGCAGATCAAACACTGCTGGACACCGCTGGTCGAATTGCCGAGATGCACAAACTCCGCGTCATCGGTAGCTTCGCCAAGCCATTTTCGTTGGATGTGTTGAAAACGGCGATGATGGAATGGTCGCAGGTGATTGATCAGGGCTTGGATCCGACCGGACCCAAGGTCATCATCAATGCTGATTTGTTATTGGATCCAGATCTTTTGCATCTCGCATATCAACCCAAGGTCTCCACACAAACCGGCGAAGCGCTCGGTGTTGAAGCGCTCGTTCGTTGGCGCCATAAAGACCACGGAGATGTTTCACCAGCGATTTTGGTGGCCCTCATTGAACAAGAGGGACGAACCAGCGAGTTGTTGGATTTAGTGATGACGATGGCTGCTCGTGACCGAAAGCGATATCGCGCTTTGGCATCGCTTGCTGATATCTCAATCAATATTTCCGTGCTGGACCTCAACGATGAGGAATTGCCGCGACGAGCGCAGCGCATCCTTCTTGAGGCGGCACCTAGTGAGAGATGGACATTTGAGGTCACTGAAACCGCGCCAATTACTGACGTGGCTCCTGCCTTGGCCATCTTGACCCGCTTGCGCATCGCCGGCTTTCGTTTATCGGTTGACGACTTTGGTACTGGCACCAGCAACTATGAGCGACTTTTAGTGGCACCATTTACAGAACTAAAAATTGATCGGGCGATGGTGAGTCGTTTAGATATTGCTGCTGTGGAACCAGATCCGATGGTGCGATCGGGTATCGACGTGGGGCATTCCCTCAACATGCAAGTGGTGGCCGAAGGCGTTGAAACAGCGGATCAGTTTCGTATGGTGCGTGATCTCGGCTGTGATGCGGCACAGGGTTATCTGATCTCGCCGCCAGTGGTGCCGGTACAGATCGA
>WLTJ01000209.1 GCA_009705435.1 Actinomycetota bacterium
CAGCGATTGATCTTCGCGGCGGTCAGGTCGTGCGACTTTTACAGGGCGACTATGCCCGAGAAACTGTGTATGGCGATGATCCGGTTGCTGTGGCACTATCTTTCGTCGAGGCTGGAGCGACTTGGATCCACATTGTTGACCTTGACGCGGCGCGAACGGGTGAAGCTATCAATCGTCGCGTCGTGGCGGATGTAGCGCGTGCTGTGGGTGATCGTGCGGCAATACAAACCGGCGGAGGTGTGCGCTCTTTAAGTGACGCTCAGGCCTTAAGTGATGCTGGCGTAGCGCGTGTGGTGATGGGTTCGGCGGCCGTAGCCGATCCAAGTTTGGTTGAAGAGGCAGCAAAGATTGTTGCCGTGGCCGTTGGCCTCGATCACCGTGGCGGCGAGGTTGCTGTTCACGGTTGGACTCAGGACTCCGGTGTGCAACTTAATGATGCCTTGTCGTGGTTTCCGTCCGCATCGGCTTTCGTGATTACGGATATCTCGCGCGATGGCATGTTGCAGGGTCCCGATGTGGACGGACTGCGTGCTGCTGCATTGGCTACCACCATTCCCGTGATTGCTAGTGGTGGCGTGGCTTCGCTTGACGATGTTCGGGCATTAGGCGACATTCAAACTTTGGCGGGGGTCATTACTGGCAAGGCCTTGTACGAAGGTCATTTTAGTGTTGCGGAGGCGATTTCAGTGTTGCGTCATGTGAACGGAATGTCATGAAGGTTGCGCGCGTTATTCCTTGTCTCGATGTGACTAACGGTCGCGTCGTGAAGGGAACAAATTTCGTCAATCTGCGCGATGCGGGGGATCCTGTCGAGTTAGCTGCGCAGTATGACGCCGAAGGGGCCGATGAACTTGTCTTTCTCGACATCACAGCGTCAAGTGATGGTCGTGCGACCATGGTTGATGTCATTTCGCGAACTGCCGAACAGGTTTTTATTCCTTTCACTGTTGGTGGCGGTATTCGCAGTGTTGAAGATGCCAGGCGAATGTTGCGTGCCGGTGCGGACAAGGTAAGTGTCAATACCTCTGCGGTGGAAAACCCGCAGTTGATTGCCGAAATTGCTAGTGAGTTTGGTTCACAGTGCGTGGTGTGCGCGGTTGATGCCAAGAGTCGGTCCGATGGTTCTGCAGGCTATGAAGTGTTTTTACACGGTGGGCGAACACCCACTGGGATTGACGTCGTCGAGTGGGTCACCCGAGCGAGCGCTCTCGGCGCGGGAGAAATACTCTTGACCTCAATGGATCGTGATGGCACTAAAGAGGGATTTGATCTTGAGATCACGCGCCGTGTGAGTGATGCCGTGGGCGTCCCTGTCATCGCCTCTGGTGGAGTGGGAACACTCGAGCATCTTGTCGACGGTATTGTCATCGGTGGTGCCGATGCAGTTTTGGCAGCCTCAATTTTTCACTTTGGCGAGTTCACAGTGGCTCAAGCGAAACGATGCATGATTGAAGCAGGAATCATCGTTCGGCCAGCGCATTGACTCAGTCTCTATTCGGCCACGAACCCGTGGTAGTGATTGATGGGGGACTATCAACAGCGCTTGAATTACTGGGGGCTGATGTGTCTGGGTCGCTGTGGACAGCACAGACTGTCGTCGACAATCCAGCAATTTTGGAGCGTGCACATCGCTCGTTCGTTGAAGCAGGTTCACAGATCATCGCCACCGCTAGTTACCAATGTGGACAGAGCCAATTTGAATCCTGTGGTCTGACTCCGGCGCAATCTCGTCAAGCGTTACTCGACACAACTTTGATTGCTCGACGTGCTGTGGCTGGGACAAACACATTGGTGGCAGCATCCATCGGACCATTTGGAGCGTGCTTGGCTGATGGCAGCGAATACACAGGCCGTTATGACGTTGAGTGGTCTGAGGTTGAGGATTATCACCGTCATAAGTTGAACATTCTTGTTGACTCTGGGGCTGACTTGATAGCCGTGGAAACAATCCCCTTGGCTGATGAGGCTCGGTTGATTGCTGAGATTCTTCAGGAATGTGGATCTCCGCCTGCATGGTTCAGTTTCGGTTTCGCCGATAGCGCTGTGACTTATGGAGGGAACACGGTCTCCCAAGCGGTGGCAAGTGTTGTGGACTATGACAACTTGGTCGGTGTAGGGATCAATTGCACTCGGCCCGACTATGTTGAAGGACTTCTGTTGGCCATGGGACAACTTGCCCCCACCACAGCCTTTGTGGTGTATCCCAATCACGGTCGCGAATGGGACGCTATGGGGCGTTGTTGGATCGGCAGCGGCGAGTCGATTCCTTCAACGGCAGAGCTCACGCGCTGGGTGCAACTTGGCGCTAAGTTCATCGGCGGATGTTGTGGCGTCGGACCCGATGAGATCGCCGAATTAGCGCGCCGCTCTCGTCCCTTGGACTGATCAACACTAAGGTTGGCACTTATGAGTACCTCACCTGTTGCCAAGTTCACGCCCAATCCGAAGATGGAATATCGCCGACTCGGTCGCAGTGGGCTGAAGGTCTCGGTCTTATCTTTCGGAAGTTGGGTAACTTTTGATACCCAACTGAACGATGACATGGCACGCGACTGCATGGCGAATGCATGGGATGCCGGATGCAACTTTTTTGATAATGCCGAGGCCTATGCCGGTGGCGAGAGTGAAGCGATCATGGGTCGCGTCATCAAAGATTTAGGTTGGCGTCGCCAAGATTACGTGTTGTCCACCAAGATCTTTTGGGGGATCGAGGGTGGCGTGCCCAATATGGGGAACACTCTGAATCGCAAATATGTACATCACGCTATTGAGGGTTGCCTAGATCGCTTGCAAGTTGATTTCGTCGACTTATTGTTCTGTCACCGCGCCGACCCGAATACGCCGATTGAAGAAACTGTCTGGGCGATGAGCGATCTCATTGATCAAGGAAAAGTTCTCTATTGGGGAACGAGCGAATGGACAGCCGACGAAATTCGCGCGGCATGGGATATAGCGGATCGTCATCATCTGCATAAGCCGGTTATGGAACAACCGCAATACAACATGCTTGAGCGCAAGCGCGTGGAGGTTGAGTACAAGCGTCTTTATGAAGACATCGGACTCGGAACGACAATTTGGAGTCCCTTGGCATCTGGGGTTTTGACAGGAAAATATCTTGATGGCGTTCCCGAAGACTCGCGTGCGGCGTTACCTGGATACTCATGGCTTGCCGAACGCCTGACTGCTGAAAAAGCGCAAAGTACTGTCAAGAAACTGATGCCTATTGCTGATGGGCTTGGATGTACTTTGGCGCAGATGGCTCTGGCATGGTGCACAAAAAATCCGAATGTATCAACGGTCATTACCGGTGCCAGTAAGGCTTCGCAGGTCGTTGAGAATTTCAAAGCACTTGATGTGATTGAACTTTTGACCCCAGAGGTAATGGGACAAATTAAGACTGCTCTGCGTTCTTAAGCCACTGCGCGACATGATCGGCGACCCACTGTGTGCGGCCCAATAAAAAGTGATCCACGCCGGTGATTGTTTCTTGATGAGAGTTGATCCACTCCCCGGTGGTGTGCACAATTTGTGAGGGCGTACTGAACTGGTCATGTTCGCCAATGAGTAAAAGTTTTTGCCGAGGATCACCACTGGCTAAAACTCTCGTGGAATTGGGTAATGCAGCGAGTGGGGGAGCGACTGCTATCCATCCAATGACTCGCGGTTCGACGACATTAAGACCGACCACGGAACCAAATGAATAACCGCAGACCCAGACGCCGCGATCGTCCATCTGCGATAAAAAGTCGATTCCTGCGGCTATGTCAAGACGTTCAGCATCACCATTATCGTGCTCACCGAAACTTTCGCCGGCCCCACGAA
>WLTJ01000021.1 GCA_009705435.1 Actinomycetota bacterium
ATCTTCTGGTGTCCTGATTGCCAGCAACGATTAGACCGCCGACTTCTTCCAACTGACTTGATTCAGGGAGATAACACGCCGACACATCCCGCTGAATTGCTGTTTATTTCTGATGCCATCGCTGCTCGCAAGAAATCACAGATCGTCAATGATGTCAGGGACTTTGGCTGATCAACAAGGGGCTTTAGGCGTTTCCCATGATCTTGTCAACGATGATTTCAATGGCTACCCGGTCAGCGCGTTCTTTAGGTTGGCGATATCGACGGGCGTAACCCTCAACAGCGAGTGCTACAGAATCAGAGTCGGTCGCTAAACGCACTACGCCCTCAAGAGTGAGCCAACGCCCATGATCTACCTGACTAACGACGGCCCGTCCACCGCGAGCGGCATTGCGAGTCTTGACAGATCCCGAAAAAGTGATGATCCGTACGATCCCCATCGGTATGTCGAAAGAGAAACCTACGGGCACTACATGAGGTGAGCCATCGCCACGCATCGTTGTCAAAGTGGCGAGATGGTTCTCTTGCAAGAACTGCGCCATGTCATCGGAGAACAAGGTTGGGTCGTACATTATCCGTATCTCCTATTGCGTTGCGATGGCGGCAAGTACATCAAGTTTGGCTGTTCTGCGAGCTGGAAAGATTGCCGCCACGATGCCGACAACGATTGAGGCCAGCAAAATAGCCACAATGGTATTGACGGGAATCTGAGTTGTTGTAACGAATGAATCGGGTAATGCCATAGCGACAGAAACTCCGAGTGGAATACCGACAACGACCCCGAGTGTGGCGCCAAAAACAGAAACGATAATGGCCTCCCAACGCACGGATCGTTTGAGATGTCGCTTGCTCATCCCGACCGCTCTGAGTAAACCAAATTCACGCGTGCGTTCATAGACCGATAGGGCCATGGTGTTGGCGATCCCCAGCACAGCAATCAAAATTGCGAATATTAAAAGCCCATAAACGATCGCTAATAACTGGTTCAGTTGGTCTTCTTGTGATTTTTGAAACTCAGACTGATCTTGCACCTCAGCACTTGGAAAATCTTCGGCGACTTTCTCCACAGCGGCTCGGGCATCTTCAATACTCACTCCGTCAGCAATTTTGGCGCCGATGAAGAAATCGACGGGTGGGGCCTTGGAGGCTTGGCTGAGAGTTTCAAGGCCGATCAACCAGTTTCCCGCAAGGACGGCTTCGGTGTAAATGCCACCGATGATGAGCGTTGCAGTCGTGCCATTTTGCCAGGTGATGTCAAGAGAGTCGCCTATTCCGAGACCGAGGTCGCGCGCTGGGTCTTTGTGCAACAAGAGTTTTCCCTCGGCCAGTGACTCAATGCTTCCTTCGATGACACCCACATCAACGATGTCACCCATTTCAGGCTTGACGGCGCCGATTTGTTTTTCCTCACCGTTCACGAGAGCCCGCGTGGCTCGAAAAGGGCTGACCGAACCCAACTCATCTAGCGCATCAAGGCGTTCGGCAAAGGCCACGGGTAATCCTTGAAAGCTGAGGTTGGTAATGAAAAAATCGGCCGTGACAGAAGATTGCAGTTGCTCGGTGAACGATTTCTTCACCGAAGCAGCGACCACCGAAACGGTGCTGACTAGTGCTAGTCCGACCATCAGCGCAGAGGCTGTGGAGGCAGTGCGGCGCGGTGTGCGCTGTGCATTCCGGCTGGCAAGGCGACCAGGAACAGAACGTGTCATGGGTCTAAAAGGCATAGGCAGAATTCGACTGATGAGGCGACTTGCAGGAGCGGCGATCGTCGTTGACAGGCTGGCAACCCCAAGGAACAACAAGACTGCACCGATTGCAGAACTTGCGAGGGTGATGATTGTGCCCCCTGGTTGCAGAAATAATCCGATACTGAAAAGGGCGATGCCGACAAGCAGAGTGGTGAGGCCCACGACGAGTCGCTTACTACGTTGCAGGGCAGAGAAGCCAAGTTCGGGTCGCATCGCAGCCACGGGTGGAATACGACTTGCACGAATAGCGGGCACGATTGCGGCTGTGACTGTCACGCCGATACCAATAAACACGGAAACCAAAATCGTGCGCAACGACAATGTCAAACCAGCAGTGGGGAAGGCTGCTCCAGCGGCGTTGAAGAGCGCCGTGATGCCTTGGGCGACTCCCAACCCACCGAGAATTCCTAGTCCAGTGGCAATAATGCCGATGATCAGACCTTCGCCGATGATCATGGCACGAATTTGTTGGGTACTAGCGCCGACAGCACGCATCAGCGCAAGTTCGCGAAGCCTTTGACTGACGATGATGGCAAATGTGTTGAAGATCAAAAAGGCACTGACGAAAAGTGATATCGCTGCGAAGCCAAGCAAAACCTTGCCGAAAATGTCAATGACATCGTTGATTGAGCCAGAAATTTCTTTGGCCGCTTGTACTCCAGTGATGACTTCGATTGACTCCGGCAACATTTCCTCAACAGATGCTTGAACCTCACTGAGTGAAAAACCGGGGAGGACGCCAATCAACAAACTGTCCGCTTGATCTTGGGCACCAAGGAAGTCATTGGCTGTGTCGGGATTGAATGCGCTGATACTTGCGCCACCACCACCATTGGTATTACCAGAACCCGTGAGTCCAACAAGAGTGAACTGATCTTTTCCTGTTGGACCGACAATAGTGACGATGTCACCAATCTCGTAGCCAGCGCGTTTGGCGGAACTCTTGTCAATAGCGACGTCTTTGGTTCCCTTTGGTGCCGTACCAGCGATCAGAGTTCGTCCGTCAAGACCTTCGGGTCCATCCCATGCAATACCAAAGGCTGGACCAGAAACTTTCAGTGGTTCACCATCGGCTTTGATGATTGTTGCAGACCGTCTGAGGTTTGCTTCAACGAGTCGCACCCCTTCAATCTTGGAGATCTCTGGCAAAAGGGAAAGTGGGACCGGATCACGTTCCCCTCGGGCCTCATCACCAAAGGCGATTGTGGTTCGCACTTCAAGATCAATATCGCCACGTAACTCTTCAAACAAATTATCAATCGCAGATTTCACGCTGTCGGTGAGGACAAAAGCGCCTGACACAAATGCCACACCGCTCACGACAGCCAAAGTTGTCAACAGAATACGGAACTTTCGCGCCACAACGCCGCGTGCGGTCAGTCGAACGACAGGTGAAACCATTTTAGTTTCCGAGACGCTTCATGCGGTCTAGGACTTGTGCCGAAGTCGGTTGTGAAAGTTCATCCACAACTCGTCCGTCAGCGAGAAAGACAACGCGATCCGCGTACGCTGCCGCCAATGGATCATGAGTCACCATGACAATTGTCTGGTGTAAATGGGTGACTGCATGTTTCATAAACGTGAGAATCTCGGCTCCGGTCTTGCTATCCAAGTTGCCAGTTGGTTCGTCAGCGAAAATGATTTGTGGTCGGCTCGCAAGTGCGCGGGCAACGGCAACACGTTGCTGTTGCCCACCTGAAAGTTCGCTTGGGCGATGGCTCAGACGGTTCCGCAGATTCATGGCGTCAATGACTGTGTCGAGCCATTCCTGTTCGGGTTTAACACCCCCGAGATCCATGGGCAGGGTGATGTTTTCGAGAGCTGTCAGTGTCGGAATTAAGTTGTATGCCTGAAAAATGAAGCCAACCTTTTCGCGCCGCAGAGTCGTCAGTTGCTTATCATCGAGTTGTGCGAGGTCCGTATCGCCAATGAGGACGCGCCCACTGGTGAGCGAATCTAGACCGGCCAGACAATGCATCAGGGTGCTCTTACCGGAACCCGAAGGGCCCATGATGGCAGTGAAGTGGCCGAGTTGGAAGTCCACAGTGACATCGTCGAGGGCCCGTACCTCACTGTCGTCTTTGCCGTAAATCTTTGAGGCGTTGAGGGCTGCGGCAGCGGGGTAGGAGGCAACTTGCGTCATATACCTATTCTGCCTGAAGTTTTGCTCAAATACAGCGCAGGTCTTAGGGTGACTTCGTGCATCACAGTGGTTTGATCATCGGGCGTTTTGACCCACCTCATCTTGGGCACTCCTACATGATTGAGTGGGCCCAGCAACGATGCACTGAGGTCGTCGTTTTCGTCAATACCAAACAAGGTGAGGCTGTCCCTGGGCATCTTCGGGCACAATGGTTACAAGAGTTACATCCTGCGGCCCGCGTCGTGCAGGTGGAGCACAATTTGCACAACGATTGGGATGATCAAGACTTGTGGGCGCGGTGGATTGAACTTCTACAGTCGAAATGGCCCATCACATCCGGACCGTCTGCAAAGGGGCCAGACGTTGTGGTCTCCAGCGATTTTTATATTGCTGAGTTGGCGCGACGTCTCGGCGCATTGCCACTGATCTGTGACCCTGAGAGAGCGAATGTACCGATTAGTGCCACGCTGATACGCAACGACCCAGCCACTCACCTTGAGCTTTTGGCTCCACAGGTACGCGACTGGGTCGAACGAAACTGGCTGAATTTGTAACTAGTTCTTTGGCTGGGCCAGAACTCGCAGGTATGGCTTGACGGTCTTCCAACCTTGTGGGAATAATGTTTTTGCTTCGTCATCACTGACTGCTGCACCGATGATCACATCGCCGCCATCAGTCCAGTTGGCTGGAGTTGCGACTTTGTACTTGGCAGTTAACTGCAACGAGTCAATGACGCGCAGGATCTCATCAAAGTTACGACCAGTTGAGGCAGGGTAGGTGATGGTCAACTTGATCTTTTTGTCGGCACCAATCACGAACACACTGCGCACGGTCATCGTGTCATTGGCGTTGGGGTGGATCATGTCGTACAGGTCGGAGACTTTGCGATCGGTGTCGCCGATCATTGGGAAGTTCACGGGTGTGCCTTGAGTTTCGCCTATGTCGCCTTCCCACTTGATGTGGCTTTCAACTGAGTCAACGGATAGTCCGATGACCTTGACATTGCGCTTGTCGAATTCGGGCTTGATCTTGGCCACATAACCGAGCTCGGTGGTGCATACGGGGGTGAAGTCTTTGGGGTGGCTGAAAAGCACGCCCCATGAATCGCCGAGCCATTCATGGAAACTGATTGTTCCTTGGGTGGTGTCGGCGGTGAAATCGGGGGCAACGTCTCCGAGGCGAACGGTCATCTTGTTTTCTCCTAGATCAAGGTTCGGCGGACCGAACACACTTCATCCCCGAGCCTAGGTGCTAATCCCGACAAAACCACTCGGGTATTAGGTTTGGCGAAGATAGGCGTCACTGCGCCCCACTGTTAGCCGCTGACCTAATCTCCACGTATGACCATTGATCACATCGCCACCGACAAACTGCTCACAACTACTCGGTCAGTCCGTAAGCGACTCGACCTTACCCGTGAGGTTGAGCCACAAGTGATCGCGGACTGCATTGATATCGCCATGCAAGCCCCAACGGGAACCAATGCACAGAACTGGGCCTTCGTGGTGATTACTGATCCAGCAAAAAAGAAATTCATCGCCGACGCATATCGCAGTGGTGGAGAAATGATGGCGGGCTCGGGATATCCGCCACCTCTTGAGCCAGGTGATCCGCGTGAACATGTGATGCCCAAGGTGATGGAGTCAGCTGGTTACCTCGGCGAGATTCTTGAGCAAGTGCCAGTCTTCGTGATCGCCTGTGTGCGTGGCCGAGTCGAGTCGGTGCCGATGGTGATTGCTCAGGCCAGCACATATGGGTCGATCCTCCCTGCGGCATGGAGCTTCATGTTGGCGTTGCGTTCGCGCGGACTGGGAACTGCATGGACAACGATTCATCTATTCCAAGAACAAGCGATTTCAGAATTGTTGGGCATTCCTGATGATTGGACTCAAACCGTATTGTTCCCCGTGGCCTATTACACGGGTGATGATTTTAAGCCGGCACATCGTTTGCCGTCAGACGCTATGACCCATTGGGATTCGTGGGGCAGTCACCGTTGAGCGTCAAGATTGTTCCCGATGCGTTATCAGAACATCTTCTCGGCAGAGAGTTCGTGTATCTCGTGACTCACAATGGTGAGCGTTCGCATGTCGTGGCATTGCGACCAACGATCAATGCCGCAACGCTGCGTTTTGAGCAAACAGGACGCACGCCTCTAGCTAACGTTGTCAGCAATCAACTAGTCACCCTGACGTGGGCGCCATGTGATGAGAAATATGCCCATGAACATGCTCGATATTCGGTCGTCGCCGATGGGGTCGCCGTGGTTGATGGCGAAGCGATCATCGTGACTGTGACGAATGCGGTATTGCACAGACCTGCGTAGTCGTTGTTCAGCGGAGAACTTCAGCCAAAGTTCGAATTGACCATTCGTTGATCGGATCAGACACCAGGATCACTTCATCAGCCCCTGCATCTCGCAACTCAATGATCTGTTGGCGCACATTACTGAGTGTGGCCGCGTGGTAATCGGTGGGGACTGGTCGTTCACCTGCCGAACTTTCTGTCACGACGAGTAGGCATGCGCTTCTCAATAATGTCTTGTCGTCACGTCCAACTTCGGTGGCGATTTTTGAAATGCGCTGATTGAGGGTATTGAAGCCATCGGCATTATTGGCGTACCAATCAAACCATGTGTTCCACCACTGCACCTTCGGCAATGCCGCGCGCAGGACTCGCTCGCCGATCGAACCAATCATCAACGGTATTGAACGCAGTGGCGTTGGCAGGAGCACTGCATCGTGCACTTGATTAAAGTCGCCGAGAAATGTGCATCGCTCACCCGATGTCAATGTCTGAACGATCTTGAATGCTTCTTCGAATCGCGCCCCTCGCCGATCAAAGGGAATATCAAAAGCCGTGAACTCTGGTTGGTTCCACCCCGCACCAACACCGAGAATTAAACGTCCATTACTGACCTCATCAACATTGGCTGCCATCTTGGCAATGACGGCCGGGGGATGAAAACCGAGGCAAGCGACGAGGGGTCCGAGTTCAATCGTGGTTGTCACACTGGCCAACGCCGATAGCAGTGTCCACGCCTCCCATGGACCGCGCTCTGGTTGCCCAGCGTCACGATAGATGAGGTGATCGCCAGCCCACATGGAATCAAATCCGACCGCTTCAGCGGCCTGCGCCATGGCGACATATTCCGGCCAACGGACCTCACGCTCCACCTCGGGCAATTGAACACCGACTCGAATTCCTGATACAAGACTCACCATTAGGAGGCTAGAGAGTTTTGCGTCTACGGTTGTCATGTGGGGGAAATTCTTGATATTCGTAGTGACCCAACGACCATCGATGCTGCGTGGATGAACCAGGCTTTAGAGTCTTCGGGGGTGCGGGGTGAGGCGACCATTACTCAGTGCACATTTGAGGGCTTCGTTGGTACTGGGCAAACAGGTTGCAACGCCCGCTTCAGCCTGACGTGGGATGATCCGAGTGGCCGTCCATCAACGGTGATGGGAAAGTTTCCTTCGTTTGATGCAACTGCGCGGGCGACTGGTTTTGGAGGAAGCGCCTACGTCACCGAGCACAACTTTTACACCCGTATTGCACACACAGTAAAGATCCGTGCGCCGAAGTGTTATCACGCGGCACTCAATCTTGAAGCCCAAGAGTTCTGCTTGATCATGGAGGATCTTTCAGGCTCCGAGCAAGGTGATCAGTTCGTTGGTCTCACAATGGCTGAAGCAGAGTTAGCGATTGATCAAGCTGTTCTCTTACATGCTCCGCGCTGGGGTGATCCGACGCTGGCGCAATCGGGGGCCAACCCTTCCACCCCCGAAGAACGTTCGATGCAGTTGGCAATGATTTACGGTCTCTTGTTACCTGCCTTCATTGAGCGCTTGGGATCGCGTCTTGAGTTGCCCATCCGTCAAGTCATTGAAGACTTTGCCCCGATGGTCGGTGCATGGGCGCTCGGCTCAGGAAGTCCATTGACCGTGGCTCATTATGATTTTCGTCCGGATAACTTTTTGTTCGCTCGGAGTCCAGATGCTCCACCATTGGTCGTTGTCGACTGGCAAACTGCCAATGAGGGTCTCGGCATGGTTGACGTTGCCTACATGATCGCAGGAAGTTTTTCGCCCGAACGGCGACGTGAGGTCGAACAACAACTTGTGGATTCGTATCGTTCCAAATTGAACGCTGCGGGTGTGACCTATGACGAGGCAACCTGTTGGCGGGATTATCGCTTCGGAGCCTTATGGGGTCTGATTATTACTGTCTTGGCTACCTCAATGGCGGCGCGCACTGAACGCGGGGATGACCTTTTCGTGACGATGGCCACGCAATATGGGCATCTCTGTCTCGACCACGACTCGCTGAGTTTGTTGAAGTAAATTTTGATCTCACTGGGGGAATGATGACGACGACAGAATTTGATCCACAAGAATTGCGTCAGAAATATCGGTTTGAGCGTGATAAGCGTCTGCGTGCCGAAGGTAACGAGCAGTACACCGATATCTCTGACTTCGCCGAATATCTTCAAGACCCATACATGGACTCGGTGACCCGTGAGCCACTTTTCGACGAAGTAGAGGTGGCTGTTATTGGCGGTGGCTTCGGCGGGTTGTTGGCAGGCGCACGTTTGCGTGAAGCAGGCATTGAAGATATTCGGATGATTGAAAAGGGTGGCGACTTCGGTGGCACGTGGTACTGGAATCGCTATCCAGGAGCGGCCTGTGATGTGGAGTCGTATATCTACCTGCCATTGTTAGAAGAGATCGGCTACATCCCGACTCAAAAGTATTCTCAGGCACCGGAGATTTTGGAACACAGTCGGGCCATCGCTCGACATTTTGATCTTTATCGCAACGCGTGTCTGCAAACTGAAGTGACTGAACTGCGTTGGGATGAGGCGCAGTTGCGCTGGGTCATTCGTACTAATCGTGGCGATCAAATGCGCGCCCGTTATGTGGTCATGGCCAATGGGCCGCTACATCGGCCAAAGTTGCCAGGCATCAAAGGTATTGAAACATTCAAGGGCCACACTTTTCATACCAGTCGTTGGGATTATGAGTACACCGGTGGTGACTCAAACGGCGGTTTATCGAAACTCAAAGGTAAGCGCATCGGAATTATTGGAACTGGTGCGACTGCCGTTCAATGTGTGCCGCATCTTGGAGCGAGTGCTGACCAATTGTTTGTTTTTCAGCGCACTCCTTCGTCGATTGATGTTCGAAATAATCGCCCAACAGATCCACAATGGGCGGCGAGCCTCGAACCAGGTTGGCAAAAAGAGCGGATGAACAATTTCAATGCTTTAGTCAGTGGAGGTTTCGCCGAAGTTGACCTAGTCAATGACGGTTGGACTGACATCATTGGCAATTTGTTGATTCGCTTACGCCAAGACGCCAGTCCCGATCTCTCGCCAGAAGGTTTGGCGCGCAATCTTGAACTAGCTGACTTTGAAAAGATGGAACAGATTCGTTCCCGCGTGGAAAACATTGTCAGTGATCCCAGCACGGCCGAACATCTCAAGCCCTGGTATCGACAGTTCTGTAAACGACCATGTTTCCATGATGATTATTTGGCGACGTTCAATCGGCCAACGGTTGAATTAATTGATACCGATGGTCTAGGCGTGGACTGCGTCACTGAAAAAGGTGTCGTAGTCAAGGGCGTTGAGTATGAAGTTGATTGTTTGATTTATGCCACTGGGTTTGAAGTGGGAACAAACTTCAGTCGTCGCGCTGGTTACGAGATTTATGGAATCGGCGGCAAGTCACTCACTGAGCATTGGCAAGATGGGGCACGTACTTTCCATGGTTTTCACAGCCATGGCTTTCCGAACTGTTTCATTGTGAGTGGGGTGCAGTCAGGTTTCACTGTCAACTTCCCACACATGCTTGAAGAACAAGCGCGGCATATTGCGCACATTCTGGAGCACGCTCAAACGAATGACATCAAGCGCATTGAAGTCACCGAAGAATCTGAAGAATGGTGGGTGGAGCGGATCATTTCTTTGTCCCAGAACAACATCCAGTTTTTGGAATCGTGTACTCCCGGTTACTACAACAACGAGGGAAAGCCCGCTGCGCGCGGCGTGCAAAGCGGTAGCTACGGAGGCGGGCCTGTGGCCTTTGTGCAGGTCTTAGAGCAATGGCGTGCCGAAGGTGACATGCGCGGACTCACCCTGATTTCATAGATCCACCCGTTTGTGATGGTGCTACGGGTAGGGTGACGCAGCCGGGACGAAGGTTCGTCCGAGCGATGCGTGTCATCCCAGACAGGTTCGCGGCACCTGTCAAAGGAAACACCCCTCATGTCCCCATCCACTTCAACTGGTCGTCCGACCACGCCCCGACGTCGTTCCGACGGAACCTCTACGACTGCTGGTGCAGCTTCAAGTGGCCGTGCCACCGCAGGCAAGGCGCGCACCAAGCCGAATAATCAATCCCGTAATAAGTCTGCAGCGCGTCGCGATGACCGTCGCGGTTTTCGTCCTGAAGGCGGCTCAACTGCTGCTTCAAACTTTGCTCCCAAGAAGCCTTCGGTGATCGCAATCGAAGTTGGTCCCGATAATGGATTCGTCAAACTTGGCGTTCCTGCGAATTTGGCCGGCATCATCGCCGCTGGTGGAGTCACCGAGCCGTTCTCGATTCAAAGTGTCACTTTGCCAGATTCGTTGGCTGGTCGCGATGTCTTGGGCCAAGGTCGCACAGGATCAGGAAAAACTCTGGCGTTTGCCTTGCCCTTGATTGCCCGTTTGGCAACTACCAAGGTTGCTCGTCAGGCCAATCGACCCCGCGCTTTGATTCTTGTTCCGACACGTGAACTCGCAAGTCAGGTTGCAGCAGTCATTGATCCTTTGGCCACAGCCTGCGGATTACGCGTGATCACCGTTTTCGGTGGTGTGGGTCATGGACCTCAGCGCGATGGTTTACGCGCTGGTGCAGAAATTGTTGTGGCTTGCCCAGGTCGCTTAGTCGATCACATGGGTGAAGGTGACGCAAAGCTTGATCGTATTGAGATCACGATTATTGATGAAGCGGACCATATGGCGGATCAAGGTTTCTTGCCAATGGTTAAGCGGATTCTTGATGCCACACCAAAGGTCGGACAACGGATGTTGTTCTCCGCCACATTGGCTGGGGGAGTTGACGCCATCGTTTCGCGTTACTTGAATAACCCCGTTTCGCACGCTGCAGAAATTGAAGCACCCGTACTTCTAGATCACAGCGTTCTAGTCGTTGATGATGCGAATCGCTTGGAAGCCGTTGCTGAGTTGGCGCGCAGTGAACGTGTTGTTATTTTCACTCGCACAAAGCACCGCGCCAAGCAGTTGGCAGTCAAACTCAAGACCTTCGGAATCAATGCCGTTGACATGCACGGAAACTTGTCGCAGGCGGCTCGTGAGCGGAACTTGGCAGCGTTTTCCAGTGGAGCCGCCTCGGCTCTTGTCGCCACCGACATTGCCGCCCGCGGAATTCACGTTGATGATGTGCCACTCGTGGTTCATGCTGATCCACCAATTGAGCACAAGGCTTATACCCACCGCTCGGGTCGTACGGCGCGCGCTGGCGCTGCTGGTCGCGTGGTAACCGTGGCTTCGCCGGCACAAGTGAGTGAAGTACGCCAGTTGTTGTCCAAAGCGGGAGTAACTGCAACCTGGACTGGAATTGAAGTCTCGAGTGTTTCGACACGGCCGTCAGGTCGTGGTGGCGTACGTGCTGACGGCCGTCAAGGTAGTCGTCCCGGCGCGCGTAACGGAACCGCTCGTGGCAACGGTGGTCGTCCCCGACGCTAAGCCCAAGCAAGCGTGAGTTTTAGGAGTCGGGTTGGCCGTCAAACACAAGTTTGAGCGTGAGTTCGGGCTCGTCTTTTTCTAATCGCTGCAACCGATACTTGTTCTCAAAAAGAGCCACCATTTCGTTATCGCTGCGATACAAAATTCGAATACCACCAATTGCCCGTAATCGATCGGCGCTTGCCTTGTCGGTGATTCGCATTGCTTGGTAGGGAGACGAAATGATTTCTGTCGGCGATCCAAACTCACTCGACAAGCGGTACGCGAAAACCTCAAACTGAAGAACGCCCACAGCGGCTAAAACTGGTTCGGTATCACCAAAGTCAAGGTCGCGCAAAACTTGCACGACGCCTTCTTGGTCAAGTTGCTCAATGCCCTTACGGAACTGCTTAATTTTGCTGCGATCCAAAGGTCGTGCGCTGGCAAAAACCTCCGGGGCGAACCGAGGCACGCCAGGGAACTCCACTTTTTTACCTGCATAAATCGTGTCACCAATACGCAGATCGCCAGCGTTAACGAGTCCGATGATGTCACCAGGGAACGCTTCCTCAATTGTCTCGCGATCATTACCGAAAGCCGTGGTGACGTACTTGGTTCCGACGGAACGACCAGAGCGCGTGCAGTCAACATCCATGCCACGTTCAAAGTGGCCCGAGCAGACGCGTGCGAAGGCTAAGCGGTCGCGGTGATTTGGATCCATATTCGCTTGAATCTTGAAGACAAAACCAGAGAATGAACTCTCGAGCGGGCGCTCTTTTTCCGCTAAGTCAAGGCGAGGTAACGGGGCAGGGGCGAGTTCGGTGACGGCATCGAGCAACGCTCGCACACCAAAGTTGGTCAAGGCGGAACCTACAAAGACTGGCGTACTTTTACCAGCGAGAAATGATGGGACATCAACATCGGCGCCAATGGCATCAAGCAGAGAACAAGATTCAAGGGCAACTTTCCAAGCGTCACCTTCTTCGGCGGCAGCACGTTCGGTGTCAACGATTTCTTCTGGGGCTGCGGCTGCACCACGTGCAGTGCGGGTGTACTTCGTGAACAAAC